>CADBOC010000440.1 GCA_902796175.1 Oscillospiraceae bacterium
CCGTGGGGCTTCGCTTGTCGTCGAGGGAGAAGCCGTCGGCCCTCAGGTCGTAGAACCAGACCCTGTCCGTGCCGCCGTGGCCGGTTTTGGTGAAGATCAGAATGGCAGTGGAAACGCCGGCGTAGGGCTTAAATACGCCGCTGGGCATGGAGATGACCGCTTCCAAGCGGTTAAACTCCACGATTTCCTGCCGGAGGGCTTTATGCGCTTTGGAGGAGCCGAAGAGGACGCCGTCCGGCACGATGGAGGCGCAGCGGCCGCCGATTCTCAGGGATCTGAGGAAGAGCGCGAGAAAGAGCAGCTCCGTTTTCTTTGTAGCGGCTAAATTCGTCAGGTCCTTCGCGATGGTCTCTTTGTCGAGGCTGCCGGTGAAGGGCGGATTCGCCATGATCAGGGAGTATTCCTCCCGGTGCGTATTGTCTTCCGAAAGCGAATCCATCCATGTGATATTCGGGGCCTCCACGCCGTGCAGCATCATGTTCATGGCGCCGATGCGCAGCATGGTCTGATCCGTATCAAAGCCGGTGAACATCGTGTTGGTATAGTGCTTTTTGTTTTCCGTCCGCATCAGCTCCGTGGCGTAATGCTCAGAGACGTACTGCGCCGCCGCGCAGATGAAGCCCGCGGAACCCATGGCGGGATCGCATACCGTATCGTCGATCGTGGGACGCATCAGCACCACCATCATGCTGATGATATGGCGGGGCGTGCGGAACTGGCCGTTCGTGCCGGATTGGGCGATCTGCGAAAGCAGATATTCATATACGTCGCCCATGATGTCTTTGTTATTGAGATCGAGGCTATCGAGCGCGTCCACCACGCGCAGCAGCACGCGGGCGGTGGGCACCAGAAAGAGCGCGTCCTTCATATACTTGGCGAAGGCCGTATCCTTACCGGCGTGCAGCTCGTTCTTGATGAACGGAAAAACCTTTTCGGTCATGTTGCGGAACATGGCGTCCGCCTCATAGTGACGGAAGACGTGCCAGCGGCAGTTCTGATGCGCCGCGTCAAAGGTGGGATCCGCCACCTCCATATCGAATGCGGCGGCGTTCGCCTCCTTGCGCAGCTCGTTGTCATCCAGTATCTTGATAAACATCAGGTATGTGATCTGCTCGATCACGGTCAGCGGGTTCGTCATGCCCGAGGACCAGAATATATCCCAGATGCCGTCGATCTTGTTTCTCAGTTCGCCAGTGATCATGTTTGTCGGTTCCTTTCTTCAGCGGTCGGCTGTCAGCGGTCAGCCGTCAGCCGTTGGCTATCAGATGATATTATAGCATGATTATAACCTATTTACAAGCATCAAAGCGATTCGTTCATCCGAAGGATTTCTTCGTCGGATAGGTTTTTCAGCGCACGGTTCTCAACGTCCGGAAAGCATACACTCTCAGTTTTTTTTGACTGATAAGCATATTTTCGGGAATTTTTCCTTTCTCGCAGACGGGAAAGGAAAAACAGGATTGATTTACCGTGTTTTTTCTGATAAACTGCCGGTATAGGCTGCGCCGGGCTGACGCCCGGGGCCCTCGTTCTTACAAAAGGGATTTGGGAGGAATGACGATGGAACTGCACACGGTCGACCGGGGGCAGGCCTTCGATTTCGGGAAGACCGCTCGCCTTTACGCGGCGTACCGGGATATTTACCCGCGGGAATTATACGACCGGCTGCGGGCGCTGGGCGTCGCGGAGGACGGCACGGCGTGGCTGGATCTCGGGACCGGCACCGGGGTGCTGCCGAAGAATCTGTACAACCCGAAGGCGCGGATCGTCGGCGCGGATCTCTCCGAAGAGCAGATCCGTTTTGCGCGGCGGGAGGCTGCGGAAAACGGATGGCAGATCGAATACATCGCCGCGCCCGCAGAGGATACCGGCCTGCCCGATCGCGCGTTCGACGCGGTCACCGCGGCGCAGTGCTTCTGGTATTTTGACCGGGAGAAAATGCGAAAAGAACTGCGGCGGCTCATAAAACCGGGCGGCGCGTTTATCAAGGTCGTGATGGACTGGGATCTTGCCGACCCCATCGCTGCAAAGAGCATCGAACTGGTTCAAACGTACAATCCGAACTGGACCGGCGGCGGGGGCGTCGGCGACGATGTTTACAACGATCTCTTCCCGGGCAGAACAACCGAACGCTTTGACGCGGACGTGCCCTTCACCCGCGAGAGCTGGCACGGCAGAATGTGCGCCTGCCGCGGAACGCTGGCCTCGATGGACGAAGAAACCTTCCGCGCGTGGGAACGGGCGCATCTTGATTTTGCGCGTCTGTGTCCGGAGCGGTTCACGGTACGGCATACGGTCGTCTATTCCCGCTTTACGTTATAAAACGGATCCGCCGCGGGCTTTGGCGTAAGCAAAACCCGCGGCGGATCCCCTTTTTGCCGTCTGACGGCCCTTTTCCCGGACCGTCTTTTTTTGGCGTTACACCGTGATCGAGATCTTGCTGCCGCCCTGCTGCTCCTTGGTAACGACGATCTGCCTGTCGATGCGGGTTTTCAGCTCCGCCACGTGGGAGATGATGCCCACCAGCCTGCTGCCTTCGGTCAGCCCTGCAAGGGCGTTGATCGCCTGCGTCAGGGATTCCTCATCCAGCGAACCGAAGCCCTCGTCCACGAACATGGTATCGAGCCTGACGCCGCCGGCGGAGGATTGGATCTCGTCTGAAAGCCCCAGCGCCAGCGAGAGCGAGGCCTTGAAGGATTCGCCGCCGGACAGGGTCTTTACGCTGCGTTCGCTGCCGTTGTAATGGTCGATCACATCCAGATCCAGCCCGCTCTGGCTCTTTTGGTTCTCCGCCTCCGCGCGGCGCTTGAGCTCATACTGGCCGCCGCTCATCGCCATAAGGCGGACGTTGGCGCGCGCGATGATCCGGTCGAAATAGGTCATCTGGATATAGGTCTCCAGCATGACCTTCTCCTTGCCGCTGATCGTGCCGTTCGCGGTATCGGAGAGCGCCTTCATCCAGGCGCAGCGCTTTTCAAGCGCTGCGAGCTCACCGGCTTTTTTCTGAATATTCCCAAGCGCGGACCTGTTTGCGGAAAGACTTACGCCGACGGTCCTGAGCCGC
>CADBOC010000441.1 GCA_902796175.1 Oscillospiraceae bacterium
GCGCCGCGGGCAGGATCCTGCAGACCGAGGCGGCCTCAGGGAGCGCCTCGCGGGCGATCGCCTGTTCGACCCATTCCCGGAACAGCGCCGTGTCGCGGGTGTAGATGCTGCCGATCACGATCGCCTCGGGGTTCAGTATGTCGATCAGAATGCTGAGCGCCTGCCCCAGCCGTTTGGCGCTCTCGTCATATACTTCCTTCGCCAGCGCGTCGCCGGCTTTCGCGGCGAGGGCGACGGTTTTGGCGGAGATCTTCTCCAAAGAAAACAGGGCGCTCTCCCTGCCCTCCTTTTTTGCCTCCTCCATCCGCATTTCGGCCAGGCGTTTGATGCCGCCGCCGGAGCAGAAGCCCTCGAAGGAACCCGCTTTGCCGTAGCCGACGGGGCCGTCTTCGGCGAGGCGCATATGTCCCACTTCGCCCGCCATATCGTTCGTTCCGGCGTAGAGCGCGCCGTTTAAGATCAGACCCGCGCCCATGCCGGTGCCCATGGTGAGGAATACCATGTTCGTAAAGCCCCGGCCCGCGCCGAACTTCCACTCTGCCACGGCGCATGCGTTCGCGTCGTTCTGTAAAACGGCGGGCACGCCGAAGCGTTCGGTGATCATGGCCGCGATCGGCACGTTATCCCAGTCCGGCAGGTTCGGCGGGCAGTGCACCGTGCCGGTTTTGCTGTTCAGGGGACCGCCGCAGGAAATGCCGGTGGCGCCGAGCTCCTCCCGCTTTACGCCATGCTTTTTCAGCAGCGTTTCGGCTGTGTCGAGCAGCTCGGCGGTAACGGCGCGCCAGCCGCGTGAAACAAGCGTAGTGAAGACGAGCTTGTCGAGGACCATGTCTTCGATCTTTCCGGTCGAAACGTCTTTGCCGAGAACGACGGCGCACTTTGTGCCGCCGATGTCAAATCCGAGATGATACATTTATTCCGCGTCCTTTCGTTTGAAACGGTTCCAGGGCTTCGCCGCCGCAAAGCAGGCCAGCGCGCCGGCCGCCGCGATCGCGATCCAGCTGACCAGCACCGCGCTCCATCCGAGCTTTTCGCTGTCCGCAACTTTGCCGAAGAAGTAAACGCCCGCGGAAGCGCCGACGTAGGTCAGCGAGTTGATAATGCCGGACATGGTGGAGACGACGCCGTATTTTTCAAAACGGGCCGGCACGACGCAGATCAGAAAGAAGTTGATCGCGTGCATCGTGCCGACGATCAGCGCCGAAACGCCGAGCGTTACGTACTCGTTGTGCGCGTAAAACCCGAAGAGCGCGGCGCAGAGCGCAGTGCTGCCCAAAAACGTGAAAGCGGCGCCGCTTACCTCGTTTCTTACCCATTTGTTGGAGGCGATCCCGACGATCTTCATACTGATCACGCCGATCACGGGCAGAATCACGGATTTTAAGATCGCCTTGTCGCTGGATTGTGAAAAGGTTTCGCTGATAAAGGTGGGCACCCAGTCGGTGATGCCGTCCCTGAGCGCGCCCTGCGCGATGATCGCGACGGCGATCAGCACAAAGCCGGAGCCCATCAGAAGTTTTACGGAGAGTTTACCGGCTTTATCCTTCTCCGCCGTTTGTTTCTCTGTTCGCCGGAACCGCAGCGCTTCCACGTCCTTGAGCTTTCTAAAGCCGAAGACCCACAGCAGCAGAATGACGGCGGTGAGCGCGGCGGAGGTGAAGAAGGTGAGCTGCCAGGTGAAACGCCCGTCGAGCTTCAGCCACAGCAGGGAAGAGGTCAGGTAGATGAAGATCGTGCCCGAAAGCCCGGCTACGTTTGTGTTGGCGGCTGTGGTATTGTAGTCTTTTTCGTTCATTACCGCCGCCATGATGCGGACAAGCGGCGGCCAGAGCATGCTCTGTGCAAAGCCGTTTATAAACCACACGATCACGCGGAGATCTGCGGGCGTAAAGGGCAGCAGCACGTTGCACACGGTGGTAACGGAGAGCCCGAACAGGATCAGCCGCTGCGGCTTGAACCGGTCGCCGAGGATGCCGCTTACGATCTGCCCCACGCCGTAGGAGATCACGGCCAGGGATTCCACCTGACCGGCCTGGGCCTTGAGCAGCCCTTCGTTCTCGATGATCGCCTGCATGACGATCGAATAGTCCTTGCGCGTTAAGTAGCTGGCGAAATACACCAGCGGGCAAAGGACGCTCAACAGTTTTACCGCGTACGCGGCGGGGTCCTGAGACCGTTTGAGTTTGCCGTTCATCGTTTTCTTTCCGTTCTCTTCCGCGTTTATCTGCCTGTGGAGCCGAAGCCGCCGGTCTGCCGTTCGGTCGCGTCGAGCTCGTCCGTCTCTTCGAAGACCGCCCGCGCCACCGGCGCGATCACAAGCTGGGCGATGCGTTCGCCGCCCTTTACGGTCTGCGCTTCGGAGGAGTGATTGTGGAGCGCAACCATGACTTCACCCCGGTAGTCGCTGTCGATCACGCCTACCTTGTTCGCCGGGGCAAGCCCGCATTTTACACCGAGGCCCGAGCGGGCGTATACAAAGCCCGCGTACCCTTCGGGGATCGAAAGACTGAGGCCGGTCGGGATCATGGCGGTTCTGCCGGGCGAGATCTCGTACTGTTCGCCGGCCGGCACATAGAGATCCGCGCCGGCGGCCTCCGGCGAGCCGTAACGAGGCAGAAAGGCTGTGTCGCTGAGACGTTTGATCTGTACGTTCATGCCGTTCCCTCTTATTTTACAAATTCATGATAGATCGCGATGATGGAGGTTTTGTAATCCTTTTCGTCCACCGCCACGATGATGTTCTGTTCGCTGGAGCCCTGGTCGATCATGCGCACGTTCACGCCGGCGCCGGCAAGCGCGCCGAACACGCGGGCGGCGGTGCCCTCCGTGTTCACCATGCCCCTGCATACGATCGCGATCAGCGCCAGATTTTCGACCAGCGTAATGGAATCGGGGTTCACCTTTTTCACCATGTCGGCGGTGATGGCGCCCTTGAACTCCTCGATGGCCTTATCCGCGACGAGCACGCTCATGGTATCGATGCCGGAGGGCAGATGCTCGAATGAGACGTTGTAATTCTCGAGCACCTCGAGCACCTTTTTGCCGAAGCCGACCTCTGCGTTCATCATCTCTTTTTCCACGTGAATGGCGGTAATGCCCTTTTTGCCGGCTACGCCCGTGATCACGGTGTCGCTCATATCGGTCGTGGCCTTCGGCACGATCATGGTGCCGGGGGCCTCGGGGGCGTTGGTGTTGCGGATGTTGATCGGGATCTGCGCCTTGCGCACGGGGAAGATCGCCTCTTCGTGCATCACGCTCGCGCCCATGTAGCTCAGCTCCCTGAGCTCGCGGTAGGTGATCTCGGCGATGGGGCGCGGGTCGTCCACGATACGGGGATCGGCCATGAGCATGCCGGAGACGTCGGTCCAGTTTTCATAGATGTCGGCGTTCGCGGCGGCGGCGACGATGGAGCCCGTGATGTCGGAACCGCCGCGTGAAAAGGTGCGGATCGAGCCGTCCGGGTTCACGCCGTAAAAGCCGGGCAGCACGGCGTATTCGTGCATGCCCATCAGGCTTCTGAGTTCTGCGTTTGTCTCTTCGGTATCCAGTCTGCCGTTTTCGTCAAAAAGGACGCAGTCCTCCGCGTCGATGAAGGGGAACTGCAGGTACGCCGCGAGGAGCTTCGCGTTCAGGTATTCGCCGCGGCTCGCGATGTAATCGCTGCCGGCGTGATGCATCAGGGCGGTGAGAATGCCGGAGAACTCCTCCTCCAGAGAAAAATCGAGGTCGAGGTCCCGGATGATGTCGCGGTAGCGGTTTTTGATCTTTTCAAAGGTCGCGGTCACGTCGCGCTTGTCTTTTACGAGCTTATAGCACTGCAGAAGCAGATCCGTCACCTTTTCGTCGTGCGCGTTGCGCTTGCCGGGCGCCGAGGCGACGACGTATCTGCGCGACGGATCGCTTTTTACGATCTCCGCGACTTTTTTGAACTGGTTCGCGTCCGCCAGCGAGCTGCCGCCGAACTTTACTACTTTGATCATTTCCCGTTCCTCCCGTTGCTCTCTTTTTTGTTTTTTACATTATATTGTTTTTTTCCCGCAAATACAAGAAGCAGCGAAAAAAAAGCCGCATAAAAATGCGCCGTCTCTGTTTTTTATTTCAGTAAAAAACAGACAAAACACGGGATCGGCTGCCTTTTTTGGAGAACACGGGCGGAAAGAAAAAAGAAAAACAAAAAAAGTGCTTGACAATGCGCGGTCCATCGTGTATAATAGCACACGTCACAGGGCAAAGCGCCTGTGAGATACGGTAAGCTGCTATGGCTCAGGCGGTAGAGCGCATCCTTGGTAAGGATGAGGTCACCAGTTCAATTCTGGTTAGCAGCTCCAAAACAAGAAACCTATTAAATCAGGCGATTTATTTGGTTTCTTGTTTTTTTTCGTCCTGATACGTTTGGCAGAAAAGGAGGATATTGATTTGGATCTGATCAAAAAGCTTTCCGAAACGCGCTTGCCAAAACCCGTCTCATGGGTCACCGCCGTCGTTCTTTCACAGCCGGCTGCCGGAAAATACGGGCCCGGACCGGTAAAGGAGATCTGTGAAAACGTGGAGCGTACGCTTGCCGTTTTCAGAAAAGACGCAGGCCCGGCTGAAAAGAAGAGACTGCGGCGGCAGATGCTGTACGCGCGTTTTGCGTACCTGTTTTCTTATCAGGAATTCTTTTTGCTTCATTTTCTGCGCCTCTCGGATAAGGGAAGACGCAGCTTTGTGGGCGACATCGAACGCGGCGCCGTTCTGTTTGCCGCCAAAGACAGTGAAAGCGAAGAGAAGATCAATGACAAAGCAGGCGCAGCCGAAACGTTCGGCGCGCTCTATGCGCGGGATACGTTCCTTCTTGAGGGAAAAAAGGATCTCTCCGGGTTCAAGGCGTTTTTGTCCGCGCATCCGAAGTGCATCGTGAAACCTACGCTCGGGCAGATGGGGATCGGCATTCGTGTGATCAACGCCGGCGAACCCGGCTTCGATCCCGAAGGGATCATCCCTGAACTGCTCAAGGAGGGCTCCGCAATCGTGGAGGAGCTTGTGATCCAGTGTGATGAGATGGCTGCGTTCCATCCCGCATCCGTCAATACAGTCCGCCTTGCCACCTACTGCAAAGGGGATTCCGTTACCGATCTGTTTTCGTTTTTCCGTATGGGAAGGGGGGGCTCCGTGGTAGATAACGCCGGATCCGGCGGTATTTTTGCCTCCGTTGACGTGGAGACCGGGATCGTGTTCACATCGGGCTGCACGGAAAACGGAAAACGCTTCCTCATCCACCCCGATTCAGGCAAACAGATCATCGGTTTTCAGATCCCCCGCTGGAACGAGCTGCTTGAGGTCGCGCACGGCGCGGCGCGAAAGGTAAGCCGTCAGCATTATATGGGATGGGATTTTGCCCTGACTGATGACGGCTGGGTCATGATCGAGGGGAATCCCTGCGGGCAGTTCGTTCAGCAGATCTGCGAACAGAAGGGCTGCCGGGATCGACTGAGAGAGGTTTTTGACGGGCGCGTATTCTGATCTGTCATGTATTTTTTGCTTCCGTCAGTCTCCGGTCTTTGCGGACCGGGGGCTTTTTTTTGTTTTGTCGGTAAGTATACCGTACAAAAAAAGCCCTCCGGGATAGAACGGAGA
>CADBOC010000442.1 GCA_902796175.1 Oscillospiraceae bacterium
AGATTCCGCCTCACGGCGGACACCCTTGCCTTCGGCTAACGGTTCCTACTGCCAAGCCCGTAGTGGACTTTCACCACCAAGTTGTTGTCCATGCCGGGCGCACTAAAAAAAACCGCCGCACTCCCTTTGGAGCTGCGGCGGTTTTTTGTCAGATCTTGTTCGGCAAGCGTTTACTCCGGAATCAACACATCCGGATCGTCATATATCGTGACGGGAGGCGCTTCTGTCGCCGGCGGATACACATCCGGATCGTCGGGTATCGTGACGGGAGGCGCTTCTGTCGCCGGCGGTATGTACACATCCGGATCTTTGGGTTTCGTAATGGGAGGCGCTTCTGTTACCTGCGGAACGGTTACGGGAGGCTGTGTTTGCGGCCGCTCTGTCGCGGGCGAAGTCGGCACGGCAGTCTTGGGCGCGGCGGTCTGAGGCATGGCGGTCGTCGTCTCGAGCGGCCCCCAGATCTTCAGGATCACGGTATCCCACTCCTTCACCTCCGCGCCGACAGCCGATACAGCCTCCGCCACGGTATCCGGCTTTTGTTTGCCGTCGTTCTCTTTGATCAGCTTTTCCGGAACCAGATGCAAAGCGGAGAGCGCGGCAGCCGCCTGATCATAGGTCATGCCCGTGATATCGGGAACGGTCAGTTTTTCCGCACCCGAACTCACATAAAGCACCAGATCCGCCCCGCGTTCAACGGACACGCCGATCGGTGCTGACTGGCGTATGATCCGCCCAACAGGGATCCCGGAAGAGAATTCATCCACACGCACAAGATGGAAATAGGTGGAATAGAACGCGTCTTTTTCGATCTTTGCATACTGTTCGCCGATCAAACTCGGCATGACAAAGGTCGCGATCTCCGTGGTGGTCTCCGGTTCGGGCGGGCGCGGACGTTCTCTGACGAATAAAAAGATCAGCGCCGCAGCGACGATCAGCGCCGCAGCCCCCGCGACGCCCCATATCAGAAATCTGCGGTTGTGTTGCAACAGCCCCAAAAAACCGCTTTTTTGTTCCTGCGGCTGCTCCGGAACGCCTCTGAATTCGTAGGGACCGTTCGACACGGTCGGGTCTTTCTTTTTCAAAGGATCCTCTTTGACGCGATCCCGGCTTCCGTTATCCTTTATACCGAACGGATCTCCGTCCTTATGATCTTCGTCTTTTATAAGCAAAGCGCCGCATCTTGGACAGGATCGCGCGGCCCCGTCTGTTTCGGCGCCGCACCTGCGGCATTTCATTCCGGTTTCACCCTCCTTGCTCAGTCCTGATCATAGACCGACCCGATCCCCAGATACTCCTCCAGACACAGGCCGCTCTCATATACGCTTTGAGCGAGATCTTTGCCAAGGTAACGCAGATGCCACGGCTCATACATATATCCTGTGACGGATTCTTTTTCTTTGGGGTAGCGCAGAATAAAGCCGTAGCGCCAGCAGTTTGCCGCGACCCAGCGGCCCTCCGCCGTGTACGCAAAGCTCTGTGTGACGGTATTCAGATCCAGGGCAAGCCCGGTTTGGTGCTCCGAATGCCCGGGCCTTGCGGAATAACGATCCGCAAAAGCTTTGCCGTCGGCGGCGCAGTAGCGGTCATACAGGCTCTGCTGCAGCTCCCAGGAACGGTAGCCGGAGCTGATCCAGAGACCGAGTCCAAGCCCGTACGCGTCCTGCTGCATCTCGTCGAACGCCGCCTGTGTTTCCGGCGTAAGCGCGCCGGGCGCGTAATCGCGCGGCAGCGAATAGGTTTTGTTCGCGATCAGAACGCCGCCCACATGGGTAACGCCGTCCGCCGTTTCCACAGGGAAGCCGGCATCCGAACGCGGCGTTTCGTCGCCGAGCTTCTGCAGCTCCACGGCGGCGCGCAGGATCGCCCTTGCGTCCGCCGCTGTGACGGAACCGTCCGAGTCCGCGTCCGCCGGCGTGAACGGGCCGTAGAACGGGGGCTCCGACAGCCCCACCGCCATACGCAGCGCAAGGCGCGCGTCCGCCGCCGTGACGGCGCCGTCGCCGTCCGTATCGCCCGGCAGACGCAGCGCGTATGCTCCGGCGGCCCCGCCGAAACATACACCCGCCGCGAGCGCCGATGCGATCAGGCGTTTCGCCGTTTCTTTCATTGTATGATCATCGTACCTCTTCTTCAGTAAAGCGCCGCAGGGGCTTCGGCCGCGTCGTTCCATTTATAGAACATCTCGCGGTATCCGCCCTCCAGAAACCGCGGGATATACTGTTCAAAATGCGGGGAATACGCGTCGTGCGGGAAGGAATCCGGCTTAGCCCAGAATACCTCTCCCTCCTCCGTGCCCGCCTTCAGCGTCCCCGAAAAATCGCAGGTACGGTAGAGGTATACAAGATACCGGTCGCCGTTTTCGTGCGCCCAGTTCACCAATCCGCAGGATTCAAGGCTGTGCGCCGTAAGGCCGGTCTCTTCCCAGACCTCCCGCACGGCGGAGCCGTAAAAGCTCTCTCCCGCCTCGGGGTGTCCGCCGGGGAATGTAATGCCGCACCAATCCTCGACGCGCCGCAGCATCACCGCCTCCCCGGTCTCACGGCGGTATACCATGACCATGTTTGTTATCTCTGTTTCAGCCATTGTTCCGTCTCTCCTTTCATCGGGCGTTCAGACCGCTTCAAAAAACATTATACGCGGTTGGGCAGCGCGGGTCAACAGAAAAATACGCGCCGGCCGCCGCCGCGGTCACAGGACCGTGATCGCGTCGCCGGGACGGACCTCGCCGCCCTCTATGACGACCGCGAATACGCCCTCGCGGGGCATAACGCACTGCCCGACCAGACGGCTGACGGCGCAGCCCTCATGGCATTCCTTGCCGATCTGGCTGATCTCAAGCAGCGCTCCGCCGACCCTGAGACGCGTGCCGACAGGCAGGGTATACAGTTCGATCCCCTCGGTGGTCAGGTTTTCGGCAAACACGCCGTGACACAGGCCGTTCGTAGGGCCGAGCTTTGCCTTTTCGATGCTCTCAACCCCGAGCAGACTGACCTGTCTGTGCCATTTGCCGGCGTGCGCGTCCCCTTCAAGGCCGTACTGTTCGATCAATCTGCCGCACGGTACGGATCTTTTGGGAGTCCCCTTCTTTTCGCTGAGATTCACTGCGACGACTTTCGCGTCCATATTCCATCCTCCGTTCAATCATAAGAGGCATACTGCCTCCCGTTGCATTTCTTACCGATCCGCGTTTCCCGATGCGCACCCGTTTTTTTGTACAGGTATGGCGAAGAAAACGGTCTCTACCCGCCGATGCGGTTCATCGGCGGCAGACCGCCGCCCGGTTCCGAAAACCGGTGGCCGGCGGGTTTGAGCAGGATCACACGGCGTATTTCTTCATACAGCCCGCCGGGGTCCGAAAGAAACGGACGAAGATCGTAGGTTTCAGGCTGACCGAGACAGGGCTTTACGCGACCGTCGGAAAGCAGACGTATCCGGCTGCAGTCTGAGCAGAAACGGCGGCTGACCGGGGCGATCAGCCCCACGCGGCCGAGAAACCCCGGCGCGGTATAATACTCGGCGGTCTCTCCCCCGCCGGGCAGCGGCTCCAAAAACGGGTACTCCGCCAGGATCTCCCCGGCCGTCACGCGGCGGCCGTCGGCGGCGGGGTCGTCCTCCCCCGGCATCAGCTCGATAAAGCGGATGTCAAGGGCATACCGGCGGGCAAGCTCGATCAGCGCCCCCGCAGCATCCTCGTTTACGCCGCGCATGAGCACCGCGTTCACCTTCACGCGCTGAAAACCGGCGTTCAGCGCCGCCTCAAGCCCCCGCAGCACGCGCGGCAGCCCATCCACGCCCGTGATCGCCCGAAAACAGGCAGGGTCGAGCGTATCCAGACTGACGTTCACCGCGTTTACCCCCGCCTTTGCGAGGGGCTG
This sequence comes from Oscillospiraceae bacterium, assembly GCA_902796175.1. Taxonomy (GTDB): domain Bacteria; phylum Bacillota; class Clostridia; order Oscillospirales; family Acutalibacteraceae; genus RUG806. Next base: position 3,876 of record CADBOC010000442.1, read on the forward strand.
AGCAAAACGCTGCAGGTCGTAGCCGTTTGTTGTGACGGCAAGCGTTTCGGGAGAGGCCGCCGTTTTGACGGCGGCGGCGATCGCGGGCAGATCCTGACGCACAAGCGGCTCTCCGCCCGTCAGACGGATCTTGCGGATCCCGGCGCGGGCGAAGGCGGCGGCGAAGGCGGCAAATTCGCCGGGGGAGAGCTCCTCCGTCAGCGGCGGCGCGGCGCCGCAGTAGGCGCAGCGGAAATTGCAGCGGCTCGTAACAGAGATCCTGAGATAATCGATCTCTCGGCCGAAGCTATCCTTCATACCGGTATTCCCCGCTCTTGCCGCCCGATTTTTCGAGCAGGCGCACCGTTTCCACCGTCATGCCCCTGTCTACGGCTTTGCACATGTCGTAAACGGTGAGCGCGGCGACGGCGGCGGCGGTCAGCGCCTCCATCTCAACGCCCGTTTTATAGCTGCAGCGCGCCGTCGCGTAGATCATAAGCGTCTCTTTTCCATCGTTTTCAAAGCGGACGGAGACGTGCTCGAGCGGGATCTGATGGCACAGCGGGATCAGCTCAAAGGTGCGCTTTGCCGCCATGATGCCGGCGATACGCGCCGAGGCAAGCGCGTCGCCCTTTTTCAGCTCCCCCGAGAGCAGCAGCGCGAGCGTTTCGGGCTTCATGCGCACCGAGGCAAAGCCCACCGCCTCGCGCGAAGTGACCGCTTTTTCGCCCACGTCCACCATACGGGCTTCGCCGTTTTCATCCAGATGCGTCAGTTCCATACCTGTCACCCTTCTTCATCCGCCGCCGCGCCGTAGCCGCCGAGCGCAGCAAGCCGTTGTCTGAATTCGGGACTGTACAGCGTTTCGAAAAAGGCCCGCACCATCGGGTCGTCCAGAAACGCTTCGTTCACCAGAAAATCGTATTCCTCGCTGTAGATCGGGATAAAATCAAGACCGTAGATGCGGGCGGCGGAAAGGATCCCCATGCCGCAGTCGGCGTTCCCTGCCGCGACGGCCGCGGCGACCGCCGTATGCGTGAATTTTTCGTTCCCGTAGCCGTCCACCGAAGCCGCGTCGATCCCGTTTTTTGCCAGCAGATGATCAAGCAGCACACGCGTGCCCGCGCCGCGCTGGCGGTTCACATACCGGCAGCGCGTAAGATCGGCTATGCCCCTCACGCCGAGGGGGTTTCCCTTTTGAACCATCAGGCCCTGCACACGGCCGACGCCCTTTTTCAGGACCGCGCCGCCGTTCGGGAAATACTGCCGCAGATATTTTTTATTGTATACGCCGGTTTCGGC
>CADBOC010000443.1 GCA_902796175.1 Oscillospiraceae bacterium
AGCTTTCTGCCTCATGGAACACATCGACAAATCCGGAATTGTCGGGAAGAAGATAACATATCCGGCGAGGCACTGCAGCGGTCTTTTTCGGTAGCGCGGATCCGCGCCTCCTGGGACCGATTTGTTCTGTTGCCCGTTTTATCATTTTAAAATGCCGCGCGCAGCGCCCGATTTCGTCTTTCATCTTACGGCTTTTATAACTTAAAAAAAGCTGCCTGAACCGATGCCGTTCAGACAGCCTTTTTTACACGATTTTATTTGTCAAGCCGGAACGTATACGTTTTACCCGGTTCCAGCGCGGCGCGGGTCTCGCCGTGAACGAACACGCCGCCCGGGACGGCGGCTTTCACCTTGCAGAAAGGCGCGTCGTACTCTATTTCGACCTGACCTTCCCCCACGGGTACGACGGCGGAAAAGCGTCTGTATCTGCCGGGCTGCGGCGTTACCGTAAAGGTTTTTGCGGCGGGTGAGGTGATCTCCACGCCCGCAATATAGCGGCACCAGAGTAAGATCGGGCCGCTGCCCCAGGCGTGGCAGAGGGATTTGCCGTATCTGCTGCCGTACATCGCGAAGTGTTCGTCGCCGCTCTCGGTCGGGTCGTAGGCTTCCCATACGCTGGTCGCGCCCTCCCCCAGCATGCCGCCCCAGTACGCGGAGACGTAATCCTGCGCCTGTTCCACCCGGCCGACCTTGCACAGCGCCATCAGCTCATAGAGCTTGAAATAAGGCGTGGTGATTGCGGGAAGGTCCGGGTTTTTGAATACGTTCTGAACGATTTTCGCCGTCTCATCCGCGTTCGCGAAGCCGAAGAGCACGGCGGCGACGTTCGTCTGCCGGGTGACAAAGCGTTTGCCCGATTCGGGCGTGTCGATAAACGCGCCTTTTTCCCCGTCCAGGAAATCGGCGCGGATACGCGTTTCGAGCGCCGAAGCGCGGGCAAGGTAAACGGTATCGTCCTCCTCCATCGCCCGGGCGAGCGTCGCCATGGCAAGATGGGTCCGCCAGAGCAGGATCTGCTCAAAGCAGTGCGCGCCGTCCTTATCGAGCACCCCCCAGTCGATGAAGATCCAGTCCCCGCCGCGTTTAACGGCGTAGCCGCGTTCGTCGAGTCTGCCCAGTATAAAGGCGTAGAGCGCCTTCGTCTCCGGCCATACGCGTGCAAGAAAGCCGCGTCTGCCGGTGGCTTCGTAATGCTCGGCCGTCCCCATGATGAGAAAGGCCGAATAGTCGTTGATCGTGTTGACGTGGCTTCGTACCGGCTGCCTACCGTAAAGCGCCGTGATCGTGCGCTCGGTGACCGAGGGATCGTTGTAGAGATAGCGCGCGATCATATAGGACTGATACGCGTCGCCGCTCCAGACCCATCGGTCGCGTTTGATCCCGTCCAGAAAGAACTCTCGGGTATTCAGGTGAAAGGTCCATGAAGCGAGGTCCCAGATCTCCTTCGAGAGGGGAGCGTCGCAGCTGAATGACGCTTTGTCTTCGATCGGCAGATATTCGAGCTTCGCTTCAGGCGAAACGCGTTCGGCGTCCGCGCCCGATAGCCACAGATAACGGAAGGCCCTTGCGGGGCGGACGGGGCAGTCCGCTTCGGTCAGCGTCTCACGGATGATCGCGTCCGATGGGGCGAGTGCCTCCGCGCGGCTTTCGCCGTACACCACGGTGAGCGGATGCGCGGTCAGCCCCGAAAAGGCGACGGGGCCGAAGCTCTCTCTGCCGTAATCCCACAGAACGCCCCCGTTCACCGCTTCGCGGGATACGGGCGTCAGATCCCGGTAGGAAAAGGGGAAGACGGCGGGGTCGTCCTCCGGCTGATAAAAGGCCGGTTCGCAGGCGGCGGGCTTCAGAACAGCGTCGAAGGCGTCCGCCTGCCAGCGTTCGTCCGTAACAAGACAGGGGCTGTCGATGAAGCAGGAGGGGAAGCGGCTGTGATCGAAGAGCTCCACGCTGATCTCGTGACGGCCGGCCGGTACGGGCACGTCCGTGTTGACAGGCCAGAGCTTTCCGACAAGGCGCGTCATGCCGCTGCTCTTTGTCACGACGCGGATCACGGTATCCGCGTCGGCGGTAAAGGCGGCGCGAAAGCGCACGCTGACCTCGGGGCGGTTCAAATGCCACTGGCAGGGGTAGTCGCAGCCCTTCTCCTGTCTTCTGGTCGAAAGCTG
>CADBOC010000444.1 GCA_902796175.1 Oscillospiraceae bacterium
GCTGATAAAGACCGACCCGGAGCTGATCGAAGGAACGTGGCTCTTCTTCGCGTACCGCGACGACCTCGCCGCAATACGCTATTACTATGGCGAAAACAACCCGCATAAAACGCCGCTGTTCCATACGCTCGATTGGGTGTGATTCTTATGACCGTCGCAGATCCCCTGAGAACGGTTGCACAATGCAATTGAAGCGGTTTGCAAACCGTGTCATTCATACAAGCAACATGGAAAGGAGCAAGAAATGGCAGGAGAATTCAACTGGATCGACTACTATTCGGAGTTCGCGACAAAGCTCCTCGCGTTCAAGCGTGACAGAACCGGGCTGATCCGGAAGCTCAGGAACGTATACGATGCGATCGGGATGAAAATGCCGACGCTTGAGAGAACGGAGGTCCCGTTCGATATCGATCCGTTTACGGTGTTCGGTATGTTTACGAAAGGGATCAAAAACGAAAACCGAATGCGTATCATGAGCGGTATGAAAAAAGAGTTTGATCTTTCTTCGGATGTTCCGCAAGGATTTGACGGCATACCGGTCCTCATGAATCTGAAGGCCACGTTTTATCGGTTTGAAGGGGAGCGAGAAGAGAATGATATCGATCGGCTCTGGGAGCTTTTCGAAGCGGCCATACGTTTCTCTGATTCAGAAACGGACGAAACCAGACGAGCGTTTTGCGAATGCTACGATCTTGTCTGCAAACAGCATGGGATCAAATGGAATATAACGATCGGCCTGTACTGGATCCGCCCGTATACGTTTTTGAGTCTTGATTCCACGATAAAAAGCTTTCTTTCGGTCCCGGCGCATCTTTCAGATGGAATTGCCGAACGTATATCCGCATTAAAAAAGCTTCCGACTTCGGAAGAATACCTGCGCCTGCGGGATCAGTGCCTGCAGGCGTTAAAAACCGGAGGCTTTTCTTACACTACGTTCCCCGCGCTTTCTTACGCCGCCTGGTGTGCGCTGCAGACAAGAGAACTGCCGATCGAAGACGCGCCTCCCATGATCCGCGCGGCTGCGCAAGAAAAGACAGGGCTCGGCGACGGGGATGTTGAAACAGCCCGTTACTGGCTGTACGCGCCGGGAGAGGGCGCATATATGTGGCAGCCGTTTTACGCGGAGGGGATCATGGCGATCGGCTGGCCGGAGCTTGGCGATCTCTCAGCTTACGGCGGCAAAGAGGAGATCCGGCAGAAGCTGCAGAAATTGTACGGATCAGACTCTTCTTTCAAGAATGACGTGCATGCCCTCTGGCAGTTCGCGAAGGAAATGAAGCCGGGGGACGTCGTTTTCGCCAAAAAAGGCATGAGCGAGATCCTCGGCAGGGGGATCGTTGCGTCCGGATACGAATACCGGAAAGACGGCGATAAGGATTTCCCGAATGTCCGATGCGTTAAGTGGACGCAGATCGGCAGCTGGCGGATGGAGAAAAAAATCTCGCAAAAAACCTTAACGGATATTACGGATTATACCGATTTGATCCGAAGGATCAGCGAATGCATCGAAGCCGGTACAGAAGAGTCAAAGGAATTTGAGATCCCTGTGCCCCGATACCCCGTATATACCAGAGCAGATTTTCTTTCTGAGGTCTATATGTCTCCGCAGGATTACGATTCGCTGGTCGGTTTGCTGCGGAATAAAAAGAACGTCATTCTGCAGGGGGCGCCGGGCGTCGGAAAGACCTATGCTGCAAAACGGCTTGCTTATTCCGTAATAGGGGTAAAGGACGTGGAGCGCGTCAAGATGGTGCAGTTCCATCAGAGCTATTCCTATGAGGATTTTATCATGGGGTTCCGGCCTGCCGAGAACGGTTTTGTTTTGAAGAAGGGCGTATTTTACGAATTCTGTAAACAGGCGGAGGAAGACAGCGAGAACGATTACTTTTTTATCATTGATGAGATCAACCGCGGCAATCTGAGCCGGATCTTCGGCGAGCTGTTCATGCTGATCGAAAACGACAAGCGGGGCGGTAAGAACAAGATCCAGCTTTTGTATTCGGATGAGCTGTTCAGCGTGCCGGAGAACGTATATCTGATCGGGCTGATGAATACAGCCGACCGCAGCCTTGCGATGCTGGATTACGCTTTGCGCAGACGCTTCGCTTTCGTGGATCTGCAACCGGGGTTTGATACCGAGGGATTTGACAGATACCGCACAGCGCTGGATAACAGCAGTTTTGACGCGCTGATCCAATGTGTGGAACAGCTCAACGAAAGCATCGCGGCGGATGAAAATCTGGGCGAGGGGTTCCGGATCGGTCACAGCTTTTTCTGCGGTCTGGAAGCGGCTTCCCCGATCGGGGAAAGACTTTCAGATATTGTGGAATATGAGCTGATCCCGATGCTGAAGGAATACTGGTTCGACGAGCCGAACCGGGTGCGGGAATGGAGCGACGCGTTAAGGAGTGCGGTCCGGTGATCCGTATTCAAAACATCTATCACATGCTTGCCTACGCGTTCCGAGTGCTGAACGAACGCGAGTATAAATGGGTCGAAGCGGAGCGGTTTGAGAATACGGCGGAGCTCTTTGCGGCGATCCTCGCAAGGGGGATCGGCACGCTGATAAAAAGCGGACTCGGCAGGGAATATGTGCGGGATACGGAAGCGCTCTCGGCGGTGCGCGGCAGAATCGAGCTTGACGAGACCATCCGAACGCGGGCGATCCACCGTAAGCAGCTTGTCTGCTCTTACGATGATTTTTCGGTCGACTCACACATGAACCGGATCCTGAAGTCTGTTTTACTGCTGCTGCTGCTGCACGCGGAAGTATCGAAAGAACGAAAAAAAGAGCTGCGCAGGCTGCTCGCGTATTTTGACCCGGTTCTTACAACAGATCTCAGAACGGTAGACTGGCATATGCGGTTCGATCGAAATAACCGCACATACCGGATGCTGATGGCGATCTGCTATCTGGTTGTTAAGGGACTTCTGCAGACGCAGACCGACGGTTCTCTGCGGCTTATGGAGTATATGGATGAACAGTGCATGCACCGCCTCTATGAAAGGTTCATTCTGGAATACTGCCGTCGGGAATTCCCCGGAATCACCGCGAACGCTTCTCAGATCCCTTGGCAGCTCGACGACGGTCACAGCGAACTGCTGCCGCTTATGCAGACGGATATCATGCTCTCACAAAAAGAGAGAACGCTGATCATCGACGCGAAGTATTACGCCCGAACAACGACAGCGCGGTTTGATGCGCGTACGCTTCATTCCGGCAATCTGTATCAGATCTTCACCTATGTCAAGAACAAAGAAGCGTCGTTTGCCGATGAACCGCATGAGGTTTCCGGCATGCTGCTCTATGCAAAAACGGACGAGGAGATCTATCCGCAGAACGTATACCGCATGAGCGGCAACCGGATCGAGGTCCGCACGCTGGATCTGAACGCTGATTTCTCTCAGATCCGCGCGCAGCTTGACGGTATCGCTAAGACGTATTTCCCTGACGGCCTCGCGTAGATCTGACAAAAGATCCTATTGCTCAGGAAAATCATTTTATGCTGCCCTCCGCCTCCGCGCAGAAATGCTCTCCGCCGTCATAACTCCACTCTCCACCCTCCACTCTCTTCTACAACTTTCCTTCTCTCCACACTTGACAAGCCCCTTACTCTGTGCTATCATACAGATAATTTCATATTGCAATTAAAGGATA
>CADBOC010000445.1 GCA_902796175.1 Oscillospiraceae bacterium
CGCGCCGCGCTTTTTTCTGCCGAACAGGGCTTCGAAGGCGGCGTTGAAGGTTTTCAGCCCGTAGGTATAGGAAAAGTATTTCTGGTTGAGCGCGAAGCTGCCGTCGTCCGCGATGTGGACGAGCTCTTTTTTGATCAGATCCGCGTAGACCGGTTTGCCGTAGGGGGCGAGCCCCATCATTTTGTATTCGCCGTTGTTGATGCGAAAGCCCGTGTAGAGCGTGAAGGCGGAATAGAGCAGACCCAGCGAATTCGGGTAATCCAGCGTGCGGGTGATTCTGAGCTTCCCGTTTTGGGCGTCGCCCAGCGTAAGGGTGCTCCATTCCCCCACGCCGTCGACCGTGAGCACCGCCGCGTCTGAGAAGGGCGAGGGATAATAGGCGGAGGCCGCGTGCGCCAAATGATGCGGGACGTAATAAAACGGGACTGGCGCGCCGAATTCGCGGCGGAAGCGGTTCTCGATCCACAGCTTATTGGTCGCCCAGTCCGGCATCGCGGTCAGAAACTGCGGCAGACTTTTCGGGGCGGTCAGAAAAATGCCGGTCAGGATGCGCTGGAATTTCGCGCCCACGTTTTCGTAAAACGCCGCCGCCGTCAGGTCCGCGGGCGTGATCCCGGCGGAATCGAGGCAGTAGAGGATCGCGTTGAGCGGGAAGGACGCGTCCCCCTTTTTTCGGGTGAAGCGTTCCTCCTCCGCCGCGGCGACGATCTCGCCCCCCGAGACAAGCGCGGCGGCTGAATTGTGGTAAAGCCCCGAGATCCCGAGAATGTAAGGTCCCATACGTCAGCCCTGTTCCTTTCCGTTTATCGTGACAGTCAGCTCGCCGGGGGAATCCGCGTGGATACAAAGCGACGTGACGCGCGCGTCTTGATCCGGAAAGCGGAATTCACCCGGGGCGGCGGCCGAAACGGGGAAGACCGAGTGGTCGTCGTAGCCGAGCTTTTCGTTCAGCGCCGTGTACCAGAGCCGCGTGCCGGCGGCGGCGTCGCCTTCGATCCGCACGTCCGAAAGGCGGACGGGGTTTTCGAAGGAGAGCTTGATATAGTCCGTGCCGATGGGCCAGGTGAGACAGTAGGGTTCGATCGGCACGTCGTACAGGCTGTGCGGGGCGGTGATATCGGGGTAGGTGAAGGTGTATGAGGCTGCGTCCTCCCGCTGGTATACCGTTTTCAGCCCGATCTCCCCGGGCATGCGGTCGTTCACGGCGATCAGACGGCTGTTCAGATCTGTGTTTTGCGGCTCGCCCAAAAGCTCCCTGTAGTCTTTGAGCAGCGTTTCGCAGATGTATTCCGCGTAAAAACGGTGCGCGGCGCTCCCCGGATGCAGGTTCTGCGGGTTTACGGTGATATTGTCCTTGTGCTTCGCGCCGCCGTACCGCCGCGCGAAGGCGGAGCAGGAGTCAAGACAGCGGACGGAGGTATCCCTATACAGCTCCGTCAGCGGCGCGTAGAGGGATTTCAGAAGCAGGCTTTTCGGTTCGTTCGGAAGGGTAAGCACAATGGCGGGCAGGTCGTTTGCTTTGCAGAAGGAATCCAGCGGCCTGATAAAGTGTTCCGTATAATAGGGCGCAAGCTCGTCGTCCAGGACCGCGATATAGGATCTGTGATACCTGTCGCCGAATTTTTTGTTGTAAAGCGTCTTCGCGTCCACATAGGAATAAACCTTCTGCGCGAAGCGCGGCGCGAGGTTCTGCAGCCAGGTAAGGGAGGGGATCACGAGCCGCTCGGGCAGGTCTCCGATCCCGTTTCCGGCGGGCATCGCGTCGTTGAAAAGGTAGCCGAAGATCACGAGATCCGGCGAGAGATCTTCGTAAACGCCGTCCGTCAGCCAGCGGAGCTCCTCGTAGGCGGAGGCCCCCTCCGCCGCGACGGCGGAAAAACGTACGTTATAGCCTTTTTCCCTGAGGATACGCTCCGCCTGCCGCCAGAACAGCTCGTTGCGGTTGAGACAGGCCTCCCCCCACGTAAAGGAATCGCCGATCACGACGATCCGGACCGTGTTTTCGTCGCAGGGCGCCGTTACGGGCAGGTCGCTGATATAGGGGTACTTGTCCGCCGAAGCGGATCCCGTTTCAATAAAACGGGCGTAATCCGCCGGGTTCGCGAATAACTGCTCGGCGTAAAGGCGGTTCTCTTCCGTTGTGAGCAGGGCAGGGACCGGCGTTTTTTCGTAGCTCATGCGCACGACTCGGTCGTTATCAGCTTCCGGCACGCCGAGGAGCTGCAGGTTCAGGATCCCCTCCGCGAGCATTACGGCGGCAAAAAGAGACGCGAGCACGATCAGCAGATTCCGGACCGCGAGAAGCGTCAGACGCGAATTGAACTTCTTTTTCTGCATCGGTGTTTCCTTCTTAATGATAGTCTGAATGGATGAGGCTCGTTTCATGCCGGCGGAGGACCGTTTGCAGCGTCCCGAACAGGAGCGGGTCTTTCCGGTACAGCAGATAAAATACGAACAGCGCGTTCGCGAAGAGGAGGAGCTTTACGTATTCCTCCGAAAAATGCAGAACGCTTGTCAGACAGCACAGCGCCGCGTGCAGCGCCGAAACGGCGTATACGGCGGGGGACAGATCCTTGCGGGGCGCCGTCCGCGAGCCCCGTCCGCCTTTTTTGGCGGACTTCTTCTGCCCGGGGCGTTTGCGAAGGCTTTTTGCCAGCAGAACGCCCCATAGGGCGAGCAGCGCGAACAGGCCGATCAGGCAGGGGTAGGCGGTGGAAAAGGGCCGGTCCCAGGAATCCGCCGGCAGGTTGAAGCGCAGATATTCGGCGAGCCGCAGCCGCAGGGGGACCGACGCCGGGACCAGAAGCAGCGAAAGCGCGAAAACGGCGCGCCCGGTTTTCGTACCGTCCCGGGCCGCCTCCCACAGCGCCGCCTGCAGCGAAACGGCGAAGAAGAACGGGATATAATACGGCGACAGGAACTGCATGCCGACGGCGGCCGCCGCGCTGACGGCAAGGCATACCGCCGGTTTTTTTACGGCGACCGATATGAGCAGACACAGGGCCAGCGCCGCGAAGCAGAGCTGCCAGCGCCAGTCGTTGCCGAACACGCTGCGCGTGAAAAACTGCATGGAGCAGTAGGACGCGGCGGCGGCGGCGGCGAGCCAGAGTACGACGGCCGCCGTTTTCAGAAGCCGTTTTTTTTCGGTTTTCAAAGCGCTCGCCCCTCCTCTCTCATACATACGGGTTCAGTACGGTGAAAAACCACAGTCCGTAATACACGGCGACGGCCGCTTTGGGCCAGCGGGCGACCTGCCGACTGAGATGCTCCGCCGTTTCTTTTTCTTTGTACATCATATACAGCATCAGCGAAAACAGGATCAGAAACCCCTGCCCGAGCCACCGCACCGAATCGGAGGAGACGGGGATGGTGGCGACGGCGCTCACCGGCAGCAGCGCAGCCATACAGAAAAAGGTAAAGCGCGAAAGCGGCTTTCCCTTCGCCGCTTTGAATCTGCGGCGAAGCTCCGAATAGAACAGCGCCGCGGCGGGCGAGAGGAAGACCGAGAGCAACGCCGCCTGACCGGCCGTCTTTTTCAGACCGTACCAGTTGTTCTGTTTGTAATACCCCGTGTGCTGGCGGAACATATAGGAGAGCCGGTTCACGGTATCCTTGAAGAAATTATCCTCCATATCGGGGAAGTGATCGATGAATTCGGTCTCCTGGTAATAGGCGTACTGGTCCTGAAGCTCCGGCGCGTCGTGCAGAAAGTCGTCGTAGAGCATGTGGTCGAAATAGTAAAGCGTCTGCACCCCGCGGTCGGTGAGGATCTGATTGAAGGTCTCGATCGGGTATTTTACGTTCTTTTTTTCGTTGATCTCGAAATACAGGAACGTGCCGGAGGCAAGCGCGACGCTTGCAAGAAACACGGCGGCCAGACGGCGGCGGTCCGCTTTTTCCGCCGCCCGGGTGAGCTCATACAGGATCAGCAGCCCCCCGAAGAGCACCCAGTTGAAGAGAGAGGCGTACTGGATCATTACCATGGGCACAAAGAGCAGTGGCAGCAGCCATTGCGTCTTTTTTTTCTGCAGCAGCAGCACGAAGGGGAGCGCCAGAAAGAGCCAGTGGGTATCGAGCATGCCGAACTGGTAAAAGTACATGCCGAAGGAGGCCGGCCCCGTGAGATAGAACGCAAGCAGCATCGCGCCGAAGCGGCGGCGGTCCTCAGGCAGCGAGAGCAGAAAACGCTCCAGCAGCAGGGAAAGCGCGGCGGTGAAAAGGAGCAGCAGCGCGGACATATATACCGCCGCCGCCGCGGGCGTGGGCGTTTTTACGAACAGCCCGAATACCGCGCCCACCAGAAAGCGCCCCACAAAGCCCAGACCGAAGTCCACGGCGTAGAAGTAGTATTCGAACATGCTGACCTCAGGCGGGGCAAAGCGGCGGACGACCGCGAACTGGTAGATGAGAAAACAGATGAAAATGCAGGCAGCCGCGCGGTGCCGCCGCAAGCGCCGACTGACGCGCCCGTTCAAAGTCATGGCTCGACCGTCCTCTTTATAATGATAAGAACATTATATACGATACGCACGGGTTTGTAAAGGATAAAGATGCGTTCCCGCGCCGCGGGGGTTTTTCTGTTTTTCCGCCCGGGCATACCGAAAAACGCCTTCGGCGAACGGGACGCGCCGGATAATGCCTTGAAGGAAATATTAATATGATTCATATCAAGAAAAATAAGAGCTTTACAGGCAGGGCGACACAATAAAGTATTTTTGTTAATGGAAAGATTGTTTTGTAAGCAGAATTGATCCGGCGTCAGAATGTTGTATTTCAGACATCAGACGGATTCTGTGCGGCATTGGTGAAAAATAACAAGAATAATTGTTTAATTTTTATGAAAATGACAATTGTAAATTGATTGGAAGAATGGTAAACTATAAGCGCATTTGTATAATTATATTATGCAAAAATCTAATAAGGAGTGATTCGATGAAAAGCAACACGAAGATCGGCACGAAAGTGCTCAGCGTTTTTATCGCCGCACTGATGTGCTTCTCGGTCAGCTCGCTCGGCATCGGCAATCTGATGGTCCAGGACGCCTGGGCCCTCAGCGGCATGACGGCCCTTCCGGGGAACAACAACACCCTGTCGGGACGTTACTATGTCGGCAGCTCAACGTCCAGAAGCGGCATGACCGTTTCCGGCACCGCGCTGATCTACATCCCTTCGGGCGTGACGCTGACCGTCAACGGCAGCGGTACCGCGGCAGGTATCCGCGTGAACGGCAGCAACGTTCTGATCGTTACCGGCCCCGGTAAGCTTGTGGCGAACGGCGCCGCTGGCGGCACCGGCGGCAGGGGCGGCAACGGTACAAACGCGGGCGCCGGTTCCTCCGGTTCCGGCGGCGGCGGAGGCGGCGGCGCCAACGGCGGCGGCGCCGGTATCGGCGGCAACGCGAACAACGAGGCGATGGGTACTGTGTATCTGCTTACGGGCAGCGGCCTTCAGGTCACCGCGAACGGCGGCGCCGGCGGCGCCGGCGGTTCCGCAGGCTCCGACA
>CADBOC010000446.1 GCA_902796175.1 Oscillospiraceae bacterium
CAGAGCGTAAAACCTGAAATCCTTTTTCATCGTTCCGTTCCTCCGTTATCCCATAATATCCGAAAGCAGCTTCGCTTTCATCCGGGCAAATTCTTCTTCGGTGATCAGACCGGCTTCCTTCATCACGGTCAGTTTTTCGATCTTCGTCTTGAAAGCCGCCATATCGTCCGTCTGCTGCGCGGGCGGCGCAGGCTGCACTTGTTGGGGCGGTTGCGCCGCCGCGTTCATCGCGTCCGTTACCGCGCCGCCGACCGCGCCGCCGACGCCGGCCATCGTACCGAACCCGACCCCCAGATTGGTAAACTGAGCAACGGCTTCGTTCTGCGCGACCCTTTCGGCAACGTCAAAGCCGCGCTCCTGCGCGTAGGTTTACCCCTCCTGCCGGCGCTTCGCCGCCTGCGCCTGCGAGTCGATCACGACCCTCTGCGCCTCGGTCTCGGCATCAATGACGGCCGTTTGCTGACGGAGCTTCGCTTCGGCGATATCCGCATATTGCCGGAAATGCAGCTCCTTGAATTTCTCGTACTGTCTGTCTCCGTCCGGCTTGACAATATTTGTAACAAAAAAGCGCTCAAGCGAAATACCGTAATCGGCAAAATCCGGGATCAGCAGCTTGTGAATGCTTTCGGAAAACGCCGTCAGGTTTTCGTCTATCTCAAAAATGTTGATCGCGTTTGCCTTGATCGTCTGGGCGATATAGGTCTTAACGCGCGTCATCAGAAACGCGCGGAAGAGCAGAACAAGCCTCTGCTGCCCCAAAAAGCTTTCGGTACCGACGAGCTTCAGCAGCAGCTTGCGGCTATCCTCCACCCTGAGCGACATCTCGCCCGAAGCGCCGATGGCAAGGGGAAAACCGTACTGCGGGTCGATATACTGTACCTTGCTGTCTGTGCCCCACTTGATCGACATCTGCTCGGTTTTGTTGATGAAGTAGACCTCGCAATGAAACGGCGTTTTATCTCCTGTTGAACGGTTCAGCGCCCTGCCGATCAAAGGGATATTCTGCGTTTCCAGCGTATAACGCCCCGCGCCGAACAGGTCCAGCGCCTGCCCGTTCAAAAAGAAGATCGCTTCCTGCGATTCATGCACGATCAGCTGCGTCAGGCTGTTGAAATCCTCGCTCGGGTGTTTCCAGATAAAGGTACTGTTGTCGCCTTCGTATTTCAATATTTCACAGATTTGTGACATAATCAAACCTCCGCACGATATTACATAATTTGCATTATGTTGCAAACATGATCCATGATCATGTTTGCCCGACGCGAAAAAGCTGTAAACAGGAATCAACAACGAAAGCCTTTTCATCTTATCTTTGAAAGGGCTTTGCTGTTGTACAGTTAACAGTATGAAATTGTCTCAAATTAATGCTTTTTTGTAGAAATAACCTTGTTTTGTTTCGCGTATTATGTTAAAATAATTAAAATCTTTTTTTTGAATGCAACATAATGCAAATTATGTCATTACAGCACAAGCCGCATATTCTCCATGCGTTCCCGGGGTTCCGTCCCGGTGGAGATGATATAGATGCGTGTTGTGTTGATGCTGCTGTGACCGAGAAGGTCTGCGAGCCTGGCGATATCCTTCTCCAGCCCGTAAAACGTGCGGGCGAACAAATGACGCAGAGCGTGAGGGAACACCTTACCGGGAGTCACGCCGGCTTCCGCGCAAAGAGCTTTCATCTCCCGCCATATATTTGTCCGGCTTACCGGTCTGCCGCCGCGGGTGACAAAGACCGGCCCTGCCGCAATGCGCTTTTCCCTGGCGTACCGCAGCAGTTTTTTCTGCAGCGCTTTCACCAAAAATACCGTGCGGCGCTTGCCCTTGCACTGCACCTCCGCCGTGCCGGTTTTGACCGCTTCGACCGTAATAAACCGCAGCTCACTGACGCGTATCCCCGTGCCGCAGATCGTCTGAAGAATCAGCTCCAGACGGTCTTTTTTCTTTTTCTTCGCGGCGTTCAGCAAACGTATGTATTCCGCTTTTGTCAGCTCCTTGTCCTCGCCGCAAAAGATCTGCCGCTGCACTCTGACCGCCTTGACCCGGCAATCATACCATCCGAAAAAAGAAAGCAGGCGATTTACGCCTGCCAGCATAGAGTTGACGCTGCTGACAGCGTAACCCTTTTCGATCAGCATACGCTTATACAAGATCACAAGCTCCTTTGTGATCTCTCGCCCGTCCAGATATACGATGAACGCCCGCGCGTCGCGCAGATACTTCATTAATGTATTCCCGCTTTTTCCTCTTCGGTCAGGTATCTTTCAAATTCAGCCAGGTCTTTCTCTTTTATGGATCGCCGTTTCATACTATCAGCCCCGCGTAGTTTTTTGCATCATTCTACACAAAAAGCCGGATATATACCAGTCAGATTTTACAGTTATCTATTTTTTTACGCGGCCCGTTCGGTCTCCGCCTCCTTTTCACGGGCTGCCAGCCACTCGCGCTCATCGCGTTCGCAGCGTTTGGCAAAGCGGATATAGCCCGGGAGCCTGTCCACGACCTTGTTCAGCCGTTTGTTGCAGGTATAGCGGTAGGAAAACAGCTCGTCGACGCTTCGTCCGTCTTTGAAATACATGTATACGCCCTTTGAGAACGTCCACGTATGCAGATAGAGCGTTCCGAGGTCGCAGTGTACGTAAAAATGCAGCACCTCATTTCCTTTGTTGTCGTACGCTTTTTTCAATTCGATTTTGTCTTTCATCCCGAACGCTCCTTTTTGTTGTTTTTATCGTGTCTTTATGTTACAATCAAGATCGCACGAACCAGGCAAGGGGGGAGCTGAAAAATGACGCTCGGATTAAAACGCGGTTCGGTGCGGCTCTGCGGGCATGAAACGGAATGGGAAGCGGAAGCGGATCGCGTGATCGGGCTGCTGCAGAAGATCCTCGGCGAAGCGGCCGCCGATATTCAGCACGTCGGCAGCACCGCTATCAAAACGATCGGGGCGAAGCCCATTGTGGATATCGCGGTCGCGGCGACTGATTTTGAGGCGGTTCTGGCGAAGGAAAAAGCGCTCCGCGCAGCCGGGTTTTATTACCGCCCCGGCAGCATGGAAGGGCAGCTCCTATTCGCGGGCGGCAGCTTTTACAACGGTACGGGCGAGGAGCAGACGCACTTTATCCACGTCGTTCCCGCCGGCGGGAAGGCATGGCGCGATTATCTGAATTTCAGGGATTACATGAACGCGTTCCCCGCGGCGGCGAAGGCATACGAAGCGCTGAAGGAACGCCTCGTCCGCGAAAAGCCGGTCGACCCGGGCAGAGCGCATTATCTCGCGGGGAAACACGCGTTCATCGTGGCTGCGCTCAGAAAAGCCTCCGTCTGGGCGCTGCTCGGCGCCTCCCTTCATATTGCGGTCGACCGTTCCATCGGCTATGCGCATCAAAAGGGGCAGTATACCGTGATCTACCCGGTCAACTACGGCTATATCCCCGGCGTTTTCGGCGGGGACGGCGAGGAACAGGACGTTTACCTGCTCGGTATAAATGAACCGGTAAAGGAAGCCGACTGCCGCGTGATCGGGGTCGTACACAGAAAAAACGACGATGAGGATAAGCTCATCGCCGCGCCGGAGGGTATGCTGTTTTCGGGACCGGAGATGGAAGAAGCCGTCAGGTTTCAGGAGCAATACTTTGACACAGACGTGATCGCTCTGTCTGACAAACCGGATTTTGACGCGCGTTACGAAGGGCGCGCTTAAGACCGCTCATTCCTTCTCACGCAGCAGCGCCCGCAGCCGGTCCGGGAAGTTGACCGTCATGCCGTCAACGCCGCAGTGAAACGCCCGTTTCATCGTTGCTTCATCCCCCACGCCCCACGCGCGGACATTGAAGCCCTCACCGTGCAGAGAGCGGACGAGCGCCGGGGTCAGGATATCCGCCTTCGGGCAGATCTGCTCCGCCCCGAGGGCTTTCAGCGTGAAAAGGATCTCTTTTGTAACGGTACGGGTCAAAAGCCCGACCTTCATCTG
>CADBOC010000447.1 GCA_902796175.1 Oscillospiraceae bacterium
CTTCTCATCCGCGACATACCGCTCCCCGAACGCGAAGCGCGTTCGGGGGCGTTTTTTCTTTACTAATGAGAAATGAGAAGTGAGAAGCCAATGAGAAATGAGAAGTGAGAAGTTAGAAGTTAGAAGTGAATTGTTACCAATGAGAAGTGAGAAGTTAGAAGTGAATTGAAACAATCAAAACGCACAGCGTTTTCCGACATTTCTCATTTCTCATTTCTCATTTCTCATTTCCAACATCTCACTTCTAATAGAACGTCTCTCTCGCCATCGGCGCATATCTTTTTTTGTTTCTTGCAGATTATCGATTGACGAACCGTTCATTTAGTGTTAAAATTACTATTAATATTTTACAGGAGGTTCCCTTATGCAAAAGATTGGCATCAACGTGTCGCCGGATGTTCTCTACGGCGCCGAAAGCTTTTTGCGGAGCCTTGCCGCAGTCGGCTTTGAAAGTGTTTTCACAGACGGGGACGACCCCGCGTTCGTGCGGTGGCTCACAAACCGCTGCGCTTCTTCCGGGCTTACGGTCGAAACGCTGCATGCGCCCTTTCATCATATCAACGACCTGTGGACGACCGGCCCCGGGGCCGACGCGCTGCTCAGAGAACTGGAAGACTGTGTGGATCTCGCCGCCGAAAACGGGATCCCCATCGTTGTAACGCACTTAAGCTCCGGCGAAAACTGCCCGCACGTGAACGACGCGGGGCTTTTGAACTTTGACAGACTCGTTGACCACGCGGCGAAAAAGGGCGTAAAGCTGGCGGTGGAAAACCAGCGCAAGCTCGGCAACATCTCTGTCATTCTTGAGATGTACGGCAAGGATACCCCCGTCGGCTTCTGCTGGGACGTGGGGCACGAAGCGTGCTTCGCCCACGGGCGCGAATACATGCCGCTCTTCGGCGACCGCTGCATCACGACGCACATCCACGACAACAACTGCCTGTATAACGTGGACGAGCACCTGCTCCCCTTTGACGGGCAGATCGACTTCCGCCGCACGGCGGACCTGATCCACAACTCCGGCTACCAAGGCCCCCTGATGCTCGAGGTGGACCTGCCGCACGAGGGCTCCGATAAATACAACCGGCTGAGCGTGGACCAGTTCACCGCAAAAGCGTTCGCCGCGATCAACCGGCTGCGCGTCATCGCGCAATAATCTCATTACCGGAGGAATACGATGCTTACAATCAGACCGAAAAACGAATGCTCCTACGATATGCTGGCGCTGGGCGAAGTGATGCTCAGACTCGACCCGGGCGACGGCAGGATCAAAACGACCCGCTCCTTCCGCGTGTGGGAGGGCGGCGGCGAATACAACGTGGCAAGGGGCCTCAGACGCTGCTTCGGCATGAAAACGGCGGTCGTGACCGCCCTCGCCGACAACGACGTGGGCAGACTGGTCGAGGACCTGATTTTGCAGGGCGGGGTCGACGCCTCCCTCATCCGCTGGCTGCCCTATGACGGCACGGGCCGCACCGTGCGCAACGGCCTGAACTTCACCGAGCGCGGCTTTGGCGTGCGCGGCGCCGTGGGGGTATCGGACCGCGGCCATACCGCCGTTTCGCAGATGAAGCCCGGCGACGTGGACTGGGACTATATCTTCGGCACGCTCGGCGTGCGCTGGTTCCACACCGGCGGCATCTTCGCCGCCCTTTCCGCCGATACCGCCGATACGGTGATCGAGGCCGTGCGCGCGGCGAAAAAATACGGCACGGTCGTCTCTTACGACTTAAACTACCGCCCCTCGCTCTGGAAGGCCATCGGCGGGCAGGAAAAGGCGCAGGCCGTCAACAGAGAGATCGCCCCCTACGTGGACGTGATGATCGGCAACGAGGAGGATTTCACCGCCTGCCTCGGCTTTCAGATCGAGGGCAACGACAGCGCGCTCAAGGAGCTGAACCTTGAGGGCTACGAAAAAATGCTCGGCGAGGTCACCCGCGTCTACCCCAACTTCAAGGTGATCGCGACGACGCTCAGAACCGTTCGCACCGCCACGGTAAACGACTGGAGCGCGATGGTATACGCCGACGGTAAGATCACCCGCGGCATGAGCCTGCCGGGGCTTGAGATCTACGACCGCGTCGGCGGCGGCGATTCCTTCGCCTCGGGTCTCATCTACGGTTTGATGACCTACGACGACGCCGCGAAGGCCGTAAACTGCGGGATCGCCCTTTTCCATGAAGCCGTAGATGAGGCCGGAGGCGAAGCTGTCGCC
>CADBOC010000448.1 GCA_902796175.1 Oscillospiraceae bacterium
TGGGGCGTGCCCGTATCCGAACGCAAGCTTGCCATCGACGACGTGTTCGCGGCGCAGGAAGCCGGTAAGCTTGAGGAGATCTTCGCCAGCGGCACCGCGGCGGTC
Source organism: Oscillospiraceae bacterium (assembly GCA_902796175.1). GTDB lineage: Bacteria > Bacillota > Clostridia > Oscillospirales > Acutalibacteraceae > RUG806. Next base: position 106 of record CADBOC010000448.1, read on the forward strand.
ATTTCGCCCATCGGCACGCTGAACTACAACGGCGAGGACCATCCGGTTGCGGACGGCAAGGTCGGCCCCCTCGCGCAGAAGCTTTACGATACCCTTTACGGCATCCAGACCGGTACCGTGGAAGACTTTATGGGCTGGACCTGCCCGCTGGGGCTGAAGGCTTGAGGTCCCCGAAACGCGTCACGCTTTTCTGCGGGCATTACGGCAGCGGCAAGACAAACTGCGCCGTAAACTACGCTCTCTGGCTGAAGGCGCAGGGCCTGCCCGTTACGCTCGCGGATATCGACGTGGTGAACCCCTACTTCCGCTCCCGCGATTCCGAGGAAACGCTCAGAAACGCGGGGGTGGAGGTGATCGCCCTGCCGTACGCGAATTCGAACGTGGATCTGCCGGCGCTGCCGAGCGAGGTCTACGGCCTTGTGCAGCGCCGCGATACCTACGCGGTGCTCGATATCGGCGGCGACGACCGGGGCGCGCTGGCGCTCGGGCGCTTCGCCCCCTACATCCTGAAGGAGAACGACTTCGATCTGCTGGACGTCGTGAACTTCTACCGCCCGCTCACCCGCACGCCGGGGGAGGCGCTGGAGGCCCTGCGGGAGATCGCCGCCTCTACCTCGCTTTCCTTTACGGGCGTCGTCAACGATTCGAATTTAGGGGAGGAGACGACGGCGGCGGACGTGCTTCGCACCGTACCCATGGCGGCGGAATTCTGCCGCCTTGCGGGGCTGCCGCTCAAATTCACGGCGGTGCGCGGAAATCTGGCGGAATCGGTCTCCGCCGCGCCGGAGGTATTCCCCATCCGGCTGCAGAAAAAGCCGTTTTAGCCGTCAGCGGTCAGCTGTCAGCGGTCAGCTATCGGCTGTCAGCTATCAGCTAAAAAAAATCATGGAGGGAAAGGAATGGCAAAGGTTTCTTTCAACACCGATATCTGCAAGGGCTGCGGGCTCTGCGTTGAAGCCTGCCCCAAGCACATACTCGGCATCTCTCAGACCACGATCAACAGAAAAGGGCATTACCCCGCCGTGTGCCTCGAGCCCGAGGCCTGCATCGGCTGCGCGAGCTGCGCCATCATGTGCCCCGACTGTGTGATCACGGTAGAAAGGTAAGGGCAGGCTATGAGTGAAAAGGTATTGATGAAGGGCAATGAGGCGATCGCCGAGGCCGCCATCCGGGCGGGCTGCCGGCATTACTTCGGCTATCCCATCACCCCGCAGACAGAGCTTGCCGCGTATATGGCGAAGCGCATGCCGAAGATCGGCGGCGTGTTCCTGCAGGCGGAGAGCGAGATCAGCGCCATCAACATGGTGTACGGCGTATCGAGCGCCGGCAAGCGCGTGATGACCTCCTCCTCCTCGCCCGGCATCTCGCTGAAACAGGAGGGCATCTCCTACATCGCGGGCTCCGACCTGCCGGCGCTCATCGTGAACGTGGAGCGCGGCGGCCCGGGCCTTGGCGGCATCCAGCCCAGCCAGGCGGATTATTTTCAGGCCACAAAGGGCGGCGGTCACGGCGACTATCACCTGATCGTCTTAACGCCGGCCTCGGTGCAGGAGATGGCGGATCTCACCGCCCTCGCCTTCGATCTGGCGGACCGCTACCGCATGCCCGCCATGCTCCTGGCGGACGGCACCGTGGGCCAGATGATGGAGCCGGTGGAGCTGCCCGCAGAAAGCGCGCCGACGGTTGAAAAGCCGTGGGCGGTCACGGGCACCGGGATGGCCCGCCCGCACAATATCGTCAATTCCCTCTATCTGCAGCCCGATGAACTGGAGCGGACGAACTTTGAACGCTTCGAGCGCTACAAACAGGTAGAGGAGAACGAGGTGCGCGTCGAGGAATTCATGACCGAGGACGCGGACGTCGTGGTCGTGGCCTTCGGCATCGCGGCGCGCGTATCGAAAAACGCCGTCGTCGCGGCGCGCAAGCAGGGGATCAAGGCCGGGCTTATCCGCCCGATCACCGTATGGCCCTTCCCGAAGCAGGCGATCGAAAAGGCCGCCGCCCACGCAAAGGGCTTTATCAGCGTGGAGCTTTCGATGGGCCAGATGATCGAGGACGTAAAGCTCGCCTGCGCCTGCTCGAGGCCCGTCGCGCTGTGCAACCGCGCCGGCGGTATGAGCCCGGCGCCCGATCAGGTGCTTGACGCCATCATCAACATGCAGGGAGGGAACGAGTAATGGTCGTATTCCAAAAACCCAAAAGCCTCACCTCCGCCGAGCTGCATTACTGCCCCGGCTGCACCCACGGCATCATCCACCGCCTGGTGGCGGAGGCGATCGATACCCTCGGCGTTGAGGGCAAGGCCGTCGGCGTCGCGCCGGTCGGCTGCGCCGTAATGGCGTATAACTACTTCGCCTGCGACATGGTGGAGGCGGCCCACGGCCGCGCTCCCGCCGTCGCGACGGGTCTCAAGCGCGCCATGCCCGAAAACGTGGTCTTCACCTATCAGGGCGACGGGGACCTTGCCTCCATCGGCATGGCTGAAACGGTGCACGCCGCCGCGAGAAACGAGAACATCACCGTGATCTTCGTCAACAACGCGATCTACGGCATGACGGGCGGCCAGATGGCGCCGACCTCTCTGCCCGGTCAGGTGACGCAGACCTCGCCCTACGGCCGCGACGTGAAGGTCGCGGGGTACCCCGTGCGCGTCAGCGAGATGCTGGCGGCGCTTGACGGCCCCGCCTACATTGCCCGCGTAGCGGTGAACAACGTCAAAAACGTGCGCAGCGCCAAAAAGGTGATCGAGCAGGCCTTCCGCAACCAGATCGAGGGCGGGGGCTTCTCGCTGGTCGAGGTGGTATCCTCCTGCCCCACCAACTGGGGCATGACGCCGCAGAAGGCGCTCGAATGGGTGGAGGAGAAGATGATCCCCTACTATCCGCTCGGCGTGTATAAAGATAAAACGGCAGAGGAGGCGGCGCAATGAATACCGGTATTCTGATCGCGGGCTTCGGCGGGCAGGGCGTTCTGTTCGCGGGCAAGTTCCTCGCCTATAAAGGCCTGCTGGAGGAGCGCAACGTAAGCTGGCTGCCCTCCTACGGCCCCGAAATGCGCGGCGGCACCGCGAACTGCAGCGTGTGCCTGAGCGACGATCCCGTAGGCAGCCCCATCGTCGATAAGCCCGACGTGCTCATCGTGATGAACCTGCCGAGCCTCGACAAATATGAGAACGCTGTGGTGCCCGGCGGCCATATCTTTGTGGATGAGACCCTCATCGCCCGCAAGGTGGAACGCACGGACGTGAAGGTCAGCTACATCCCTGCCACCGCCCTCGCCAAGGAGATCGGCGCGCCCACCCTCGCAAACATGGTGATGATCGGCAAGGTGATCCGCGAGACCGGCGTCGTTTCCTACGACGATTTGGAAGCCGGCCTCAAAAAGGTCGTCTCCGCCCGCCATCAGGACCTGCTCGGCGTCAACAAAAAGGCGATCGAAACAGGCTACGCCTACGGGGGATAAGTCTGAAGGAGAACATTATGCATTCGATCATTCAGAAGATCCTCGGGTTTTTGATGTCGATCATGGCGTTCTTCGGGCTCGTCAAAGCGCCCGCGCCGGATCCCGTTCCGTTTGAGGTCAGGGGCAGTACCGTCGCCTTTGCCTTCGATTCCAACCCCACCACCGGCTACGGCTGGACGTATACGCTGGAGGGCGACTGCATCCGCGTAGAGCGCGACGAATACGTGCAGGATCCCGCCCTGCCGGGTATGGCAGGCGTCGGCGGCACGCAGTATTACACCTTTGAGGCGGTGCGCGAGGGCACGGCGACCGTCACCTTCACCTACGCCCGCGCGTGGGAGCAGACGGACGCCGACCGCGTGATCACGGCCGAGATCGCCGTTTCGCCGGACCTGACGCTCTCCGTTAAGACCTTCGGGCCGAAGAACGCGTAACGCCGGACCGCGTAAGCGTTTTTCCCTGTTCAAACAGAAAAACACCCCTGCCGAACGGTTTTGCGCAGAGGTGTTTTTTTTGATCGCTTCGTTCATAAGTAAGATCTTCTCGGGAGAGGTCGCCCGACAGTCCGTCAGCCGTTCGGTTCAGATTTGCAGAGACATTGATCGGGGACTGGACCGGTACCAAAGCGGGCGAATCTGTTCTTCTCGGTGAAGCCGGATCTGAGATCTGGCATCTCAAAAAAGATCATTGTGAATTGGCCGGCTTACATCGCAGAGTATGCCAGCCACGGTGTGCCGGAATGCCGTCTTTCGCACAATGTACCCGAGGCGCAGGAGCCAAATCGCTAGCGCGGCTGCCCTCAGCCGCCCCGGCGAAGCCGGTTCCTGCAATTTGTTACATTTTCAGACAGTTGCGGCGATTGTGTTGCTGCCTGTAGAGAAATAAGGTTTGTTTTCCACGGTGAAGACGAATTTGAGCTTTGGCATCTCAAAAAAGATCATTGTGAATCGACCGGCTTGCGCCGGGGCGGCTGAGGGCAGCCGCGCTACCAAAGCGGGGGAATCTGTTCTTCCCGGTGAAGACGGATCTGAGCTTTCGTTTTTTTTCTGATAAGGAGTATATAAGAAATCGCCTATGTTGTTTGATCCTATTGAAAAAGCAGGGGAGGCTCTTTGTCCATCAGCCAGGACGCCGGGTTGTCGTCGATATATCGATCACATATATCATAACGCTTTTCATTGTCTGCGATGACGTCGTGAAAATCCAGCTGCCAGATCGATTTCCCGATCTCTCGCGTGATCATCCGTTTGGTTGCGTGGATGATCGTGGAAACCGGGACCGTTTTTTTATCATCTCCACCTGATCGGCTGATCGTAATAAGAAGATGTATATGATCGGGCATGATCACATAGTTGTCAATGAATACGCCCGGATAAACATGAGGAATACGGAGAATATGCTTTTCACAGATCTTACCGTATTCTGTTAACAATACGGACGGCGGTTCATAGATGTTGTTTTGTTGTATGAGAGACAGTATCTTTTTTCTCTGTGCCGTTACGAACGTTATCATGTATGAACATGCGGATGAATAATCAAAGCCTTTTAAACGGTGCGGTTTTCTGAACTGAGAAGGGAAGACCATCATTACACGCCTCCTGTCGGATCTGAAAAGAGCCGCCGCAGACTCCTGAACGGGGAGCTGCGGCGGCTTCGCCGATCACGGTATCATACGATGGGGGTCTCGTAATCGAAGAGCGAATACCAGTTGTGCATGTAGTAATTGCGGCAGCGGAAGGAGACCGAGGTATCCGTCACGTCCATGATGAAGCCGAGACCGTTGATGGCGTACTGGGTCGGCCAGTTGGGCATCAGGTAAGAGGGGAGGTTCAGGTAGTGAACGCCGTTCTTCTCGGTGTAGGTGGGGGTGGAAACGTCGTTCGAAAGGCCCTTGTGGAAGTGGCCGGTCAGGCAGAAGACGTTCTTGTATTTTTCCATCGTTCTCTGCAGTACGCCGGTCCAGGGCTCCTCGGTGCCGCCGTCGGGATAGAAGTGCTCTTCGCCGTGGATGCCGGCAAGCGGCACGTGCAGCAGCACGAAGGCGGGCAGGCCCTCGGCGGTGGCGGCGGCGAGCTCGGAATCCACAAAGGCGAGGGCTTCGTCGGTGTACTCGGGGTGATCCCAGTTATCCTCGCTCATGTCGTTCAGGCAGATGAAGGAATAGCCGTTCACCTTGATCGTGTAATAGGAGTTCTCGATGCCGTAATCAAGGTATTCGTTGCAGAGGCTCACGAAATCCGCGAGGGCTTCGGGGTTCATGCGTTCGCCGGCGGCCTCCTTCGCGTGGCCGATGTCGTGGTTGCCGGAGATGATCACGGGGGTAACGCCGTCCTTCACCGTATCGCGGGTGATCTTAAAGAAGCGCTCCATGGTGTTGTAGTCGCCGTAGTTCGTCAGGTCCCCCAGCACCGCTACGCAGTCCGGATCGAGCTTGTTCATATCCCTGTAGCAGCCGGCGAGGGCCGTCTGGCCCAAGGGCAGGCGGGCGTCGATGTGCACGTCCGATACGATGGCCATCTTGAGCTTTACGTCCTCGCCCTTTTTCTCCGAATGACCGGCGAAGGGGATCATCGCGAGGATCACCGAGAGGATCCCGGCGAAGAAGCGTCTGAGCAGCGTCATTACGTTGTTCATAAAAAGCAAACATCCTTTCCGTTTGATTTACCCGTTTATTCTATCATAATAACAGCGAAAAGGAAACAGGTAAACGCAAAAAACTGTATAAAAACGATGAA
>CADBOC010000449.1 GCA_902796175.1 Oscillospiraceae bacterium
CATGGCGGCGTTTGAACAGAGAAGTTGTTTGCTGCGCAGCGGACGTGGGCGTCCGCGCTACGGTGCAAAGGGAAAGCTCCGCGTTCTACGGAACGTACAGACAACTCCGGATTTAACGCGCGAGCTCGGCGCCGAGAGCGAAGGCTTTTCTGCGTTCGAGTGGGAACACCGTTTCGTGCCGCCGCTGCTTGGCGGCCGGGTCGAACATGTTCCAGGGCCAGTCGGTTTTGTTGTAATCGGTGAGCTGCAGCGTGTCGCCGCTGACGAAGACCCGGGTCGGCCCCACAAAGCGGTCGAGGGTCCGGCGGTAGGTTTCGAGCAGATCTTTGTACATCGTATCGGGGGCGTTCGACGTCATGATGAGCAGCACCGGGATCGGCCGCTCGTTGCAGCAGGGCGTTTCAAGGTTATAGGTGAGGTTCTGAAAGATCAGCCGTTCGTAGAGCGCCCGGAAGGAGGCCGTCAGTTCCCCGAGGTAGTTCGGGGAGCCGACGATCAGGCCGTCCGCTTTGCGGATGGCGTCCAGCGCCGGGGTCAGGCCGTCTTTCAGTACGCACGCGCCTTTGTGTTTTTCTTTTTTGCAGCCGAAGCACGAGACGCAGCCGGTGTACTTTTTAAGTCGAAAGAGGTCGAAGCGCGTCACCTCCGCCCCCGCGCCGGCGGCCCCGGCCGAGGCCTCGGCGATCAGCGTTTCCGTATTCCTCCCCATTCTGGGACCCGCGTTCACCGCGACGATCTGTTTGCTCATTGTTGTTTTCTCCTTTGATTTGTAACAGTATCTTTCATTCCGGCGGCGCGGTCAGCATTTCCCCGAAAGGTAGCCGCCGCCGAAGAGCCGGTACATCAGGCGTTCCAGAAAGGCGGCGTCTGCGTTGGCGCCCGTCAGCACGTAGTTTTTCGCTACGCTGTTCATGCCGCCCGCGATGAAATCCACAAGGTAGAGCCGGTCCGGCTCCTCTACGCCGTTGATGAAATGCGGGCACGCCATCAGGCTCTCATACTGTACGTCGTAAAAGCAGTGCATGATATCGTTTTTGACGAGCAGCTCCAGGATCGCCCGTTTTTCCACGATATAGCGGCTGTAGCCGATGCAAAGATCCCGAAAGCAGGCGGAACGGCAGCTTTTTTCCTCTTCCGCCGGTTCGTAGCGGCAGCTGTTTTTCAGAATGTAATGGATCACGTTTTCCTTGCTGCCGAAAAGAGAATAGAAGGTCTGCCGCGATACGCCCGCCCGTTTGCAAAGGTCGCTGACGCTGATCTCTGAGAACGCCTTCTCTTCGAGCATCGCGAGCATCGCCTCCGCAATGAGCTGCTGAGAGAGCAGCGCCGTTTTGTTATCGCCGTCATACATGGACAAACACCCCCTCTTTGTAAAAGTTTTCGGTTGCTCCTTGACAAATGTCCAACTTTGTGCTACTATGATATCGCACAGTTGGACGATTGTCAAGTTTATATCCCCGATTCGGCGGTATTTTTTTTTGACGCAGAGTTAGCACTCTGAATGTTCGACTGCTAATATTTGGAAGGAGAGAGGTGTCTGTTATGTATATCCTTCCCCTGTACAACATAACGGTGCTGCCGAACGCGGTCACCTATCTGCATACGGCGGCTTTCAAAAAAAGCACCGGGCAGGCTGCGGCGGCGGGCGATCGGGTGGTGCTGCTGCCGACGAAGACCGAAAAGAGCGAAGCCTTCGACGCGGCGGATTTTTATCCGTTCGCCGTAACGGGCGAGGTAGGCGAGCCGGATACGAACGGCTTTGCCGAGATACGCACCGAGCACCGCGTTCATGTGGACGAGGCCTCCATCCTGCCCGACGGCAGGATCCGGCTCTCGCTCTCCCGCGCGGACGAGACCGGGGATCTTTCACCGGAGGAGGACCGCGAAAAATGCGAAGCGCTGAAAAAGGAGCTTCTGGCGTTCTCACAGCGCTACGAATGGGCCCCGGCGGCGAGGTATCTCCTATCCTTCGCCGAAAACCTGAACGCGCTGATCTCGATTCTGTCTCCGTTTATGGAGCTGACCGCCGAAGAACGCTTTGGGCTGCTGCGTGAATCAGACGCGAGGACGCGCGCCGAAAGGATCGAAGAGATCCTCTATGAATGGATCGAAATGGCGAAGCTCTCGGGCGAGGGGAACGAGCAGCGTGAGGCGGAGACCAAAAAGGCCTACCGCGAGGCGGCAATCAAAAAGCAGATCGCCTACCTGCAGCAGGAGCTCGACGAGCTGCACCCCGAAAACGTGACCGAGCTGCGGGATCTGGAAACAAGGCTGGCAAAAACGCCGTTGAACGAGATCGCCCGCAAAGAGGCCCAGCGCGTGCTGCAGCGGATGAAAAACGAGGGGGAGCGGTCGCAGGAATACGCCATGCTCTTCGATTATCTCGATTTTCTGCTGGGCCTGCCGTGGAAAAAGGAAGCCGCGCGCGCCATCGGGCTGGATGAAGCGCGTTCGGTTCTGGAGCGCGACCACTACGGCCTGAAAAAGGTCAAGGACCGCGTCATTCAGCAGATCGCGGTGCTCAACCTGAAAAAGACGCAGTCCGGCTCCATTCTCTGCTTTGTCGGCGCGCCGGGCACGGGCAAGACCAGCGTATGCAAAAGCATCGCCGATGCGCTTGGGCGCAAATATGTGCGGGTGAGCCTTGGGGGCGTGCGGGATGAGGCGGAGATCCGCGGTCACCGGCGTACCTACATCGGCGCGATGCCGGGGCGCATCCTGAACGCGGTCTCGAAGGCAGGGGTATCGAACCCTGTGCTGGTGCTCGATGAGATCGACAAGCTTTCGGTCTCTTACAACGGCGATCCCGCAGCCGCGCTGCTGGAAGCTTTGGACCCCGAACAGAACGGCACGTTTACCGATCACTACCTCAACGCCCCCTTCGATCTCTCGGACGTGTTCTTTATCTGCACCGCGAACTCGCTCGATACCGTCCCCGCGCCGCTTCTGGACCGCATGGAGGTGATCTCCTTTACGGGCTACACCGAAACGGAAAAATATCAGATCGCCGTACGGCACCTGCTGCCGAAGGCGCTCGGGCGCGCAGGTCTCAGCCCCGGGCAGATCGCGATCGGCGAAGAGGCGCTGAGAAGCGTCATCACCGATTACACGATGGAGGCGGGCGTGCGCGGGCTCAAAAAGGCGCTCGACGCCCTCTGCCGCACCGCCGCCGTGCGGCTGGCGGAGGGGAACGGCGAGACGCTGACCGTAACCGGGGAGGATCTGCGGGATCTGCTGGACCGCAGACCGATCCGCCATACCGCCGCGGGAAAGGCGCAGCCGCCCGGGGTGGCGACGGGCCTTGCCTGGACTGAGGCCGGCGGAGACGTGCTGTATATCGAGACCCTGTTTACGAAGGGCAGCGGCAAGGTGACCGTAACCGGGCAGCTCGGCGACGTGATGAAGGAATCCGTTCAGATCGCCGTGAGCCTTGTAAAAGCCATGTACCCCGATAAGGCGGAGCTCTTTGAGCGCAACGATCTGCATATCCACGTGCCGGACGGCGCCGTGCCGAAGGACGGTCCCTCCGCCGGCATCACGCTCACTACCGCGCTCTCTTCGCTTGTGACGGGGCATACCGTCAGTCCCTCTCTCGCTATGACGGGGGAGGTATCTCTCAGGGGCGTTGTGTCGCCCATCGGCGGCCTGCCCGAAAAGCTGATGGCGGCAAAGCGGGCGGGCATCAGCAAGGTGCTCATCCCGGCGGAAAACGAGGCGGACCTCGCCGACGTTGCCGAGGAGGTGAAAAATTCGCTCACGATCGTCCCGGTTTCGACCGTGGCGGAGGTTCTGGAACAGACCGTGCCCGGCGATACGCCGGCGGCTCTGACATAAATCAAAAAAACGGAGGAAAAAACAAAATGACGGAAGTAACGAAAGAGACCATGATCGGCGAACTGCTGGAGATCGACGCGGACGCGGCTGCCCCCGTGCTCTTTTCCATCGGCATGCACTGCCTCGGCTGCCCCGCTTCGCGCATGGAGAGCATCGAGCAGGCGGCCGCCGTGCACGGCGTAGACGCGGATGAGCTGGTGCGGCGCCTCAACGAGAGCTTCGCGAAATAAAAAAACGAAATAAAAACGGCGACGGGCAGGCTTCCGACGCCGTTTTTTTCTTGCCTTTTCGCACGGGATAGATTATAATCAAAAACGAAGGATAACGGAATGAGGCGATGATCGTATGAAAAAGAGTTTTTGTCTGCTGCTGGCGGCGCTGTTGGGGCTCTCGCTGTTTTTCCGTCTGCCGGTACGCGCCGCAGGCGGCACAGCCTATTATATCGACGCCGTTTCGGGGAGCGACGAAGCCGGCGACGGGCTATCGCCCGAAACGGCCTGGCGCACGGTAACTCGTTTTGATACCGTCACGCTCTCAGCCGGGGATTCGGTGCTGTTCCGCCGCGGCGGCGTATACGACTGTTCGATCACCTTCGAAAACTGCCTCGGAACGCCCGAAGCGCCGATCACGGTCACGGCCTACGGCGAAGGGCCCGCGCCCGTTCTGAAAACGGATGAAAAGACCGAGGTGCTGCGGCTCTTCGATTGCTCGTATTTCACCGTGTCGGAGCTGGAGATCACCGCGCCGAACGGCGGCGGGATCTGGATCGACGCGCTGAGCGGCGAGAGCGCCGGGGTCACGCTCTCGGATCTGAAGATCCACAACATCCAGAATTATAAGGTCACGTCGCGGGATGATCTCTCGGCGGGGGCCGCCGCCGCCAGAGCCTGCGTGATGGTCAAGGGGCTGCCCGCCCGTTCGCTTTACC
>CADBOC010000450.1 GCA_902796175.1 Oscillospiraceae bacterium
CGCCGAGGGAAGATATGAACCGAACGGCGGCGTATACGTGGAGTGCGACTGCAACATCACCTCCGGCGAGCTGATGGTACGCCAGTTCCTCAAAGGCCAGCAGTTCACCCGCGAAAACTTCAATTACACGGCGGACAGCTTCTGGCTGCCCGATACCTTCGGCTACAACGCGAACATCCCGCAGATCATGCTGCAAAGCGGCGTGAAATACTTTTATACGACCAAGATCGCCTGGAACGAGCTGAACCGCTTTCCATTCGAGAGCTTTGTCTGGCAGGGCGTCGACGGCAGCGAGGTTCTCACGCATTTCTGCCGCACGCACTGCTGGCCGGACGTCAACGACTGCGCCGCCGCCGTCAGGGATCTGCAGAAAAAGGACGCATCCGATCTGCGCTATCTTGCCTACGGCTTCGGCGACGGGGGCGGCGGCCCTACCCCCGGCATGATCGAGACCTCTCTGCGCGCTTCGGCTATGGAGGGCATGCCGGAGGTGGTTCCGATGAGCGCGGGCGAATTCATGCGCGAGCTGGAAACGCAGCGGGATACGCTGCCCGTTTACCGCGACGAGCTGTATCTTGAGCTGCACCGCGGCACGCTCACGCAGATGCACGACGTAAAGCGAAAGAACCGCAAGGCGGAGTACGCGCTGCGCGACGCGGAGTATTTCAGCGTGCTGGCCGGCGAACCGAACGGCGAAGAACGCGACCGTATGCTCAAGACCCTGCTTAAAAACCAGTTCCACGATATTCTGCCCGGCACGGCGATCAAGCCCGTATACGATCGGTTCCACGCCGAAATGGACGAAGTGCTGCGTTACTATGAGAACGCGGCCGCAGCCTGCGCCGCAAAGCTGATGAGACCGGCCCCCGGCGTTACGCTCTTCAACACGCTCTCGTTTCCGCGTTCGGACGCGGCCGTTCTTTCCGTGCCGGGCTACGCCGCCTCTTATCCCTCGCAGCGCTATACGGACGTCGCGGGGCGTGAGCTGCTGGCGGTCGGCGGCCTGAATACGCCGGGCTTTGGCAGCGTTTACATCGAAACCTCCGAAACGCCTCTTTCCGACGCGTCGCCGTTCCGGTACGACGGCAGGGTGCTTATAACGCCCTTCGCGCGCATCGAATTCGACGACGACGGCTACATCGCTTCGCTGATCGATCTGCCCTCCGGCCGGGAGCTGCGTAAGCCCGGCGGCGCGCCGCTGAACGTGCTGCTGTTCGGCGAAGACGTGCCCCTTACCTACGACAATTGGGATATCGATCATGACGTAACGGAAAACCTGCGGCCCGTATCCGGCTTCATAAGCAGAGAGGCGGTCTCCGACGGCCCCGTTGAGATCCGCCTGCGCAGCCTTTTTGAGATCGAGAACGGCACGGTCGTGACGCAGGATCTTGTCTGCTACGCCGGGGATCCGCGCATCGATTTCCATACGCTCGTGCATTGGAACAGCCCGCACCGCCTGCTGAAATGCGGCTTCGATCTGGACGTATCGTCCCCGAAGGCCCGCAGCGAGATCCAGTTCGGCTGCATCGAGCGGCCGACCACGGCGAACAACAGTCTGGAGCTCGCGAAATACGAGGTCTGCAACCGGAATTATACGGACGTCAGCGAGCCGGGCTTCGGCGCGGCGGTTCTCAACGACTGCAAGTACGGCATTGCCGTGCGCGATTGCAACCTGCGGCTTTCCCTGCACCGCGGCGGCACCCACCCCGACCCCACCGGCGACCGCGGCGATCATGAGATGACGTATTCTCTGCTGCCGCACCTTGGCGGCTACTGCGCGAAAAGCGTCGTTCAACCCGCGTATATGCTCAATATCCCGTATTACGCCGCGCCCGGCGTTTCGGATATAAAACCGCTTGTTTCCGTCGACGCGCCGAACGTGATCGCGGAGACGGTAAAGCCCGCCGAGGACGGCGGCGGCGCGTTCGTTCTCAGGCTCTACGAGTGCGAGGGCACCCAGACGGCGGCGACGCTTCGTTTTGCTTCGCCCCTGAAAAAAGCCGTGCTTACGAATATCCTTGAGGATCCGATCGAAACGCTTTTGCCCGAAGACGGCGCTCTGCGGCTGCGTTTTCGCCCCTTTGAGATCAAAACGCTGCTCTGCGTGAGAGCCTGAGCGCAGGCAGGGCTTTCACGCCGGGCGATCTGACCGGTCTGTTGGACATTTGTTGGACAGCCGCGGATACAATCTGTTGAGAACGCGTCTGCCGTCTGTTTGACCGCCAGGACGGAAAAAACAGACGTTCAGACGCGGATCAAGCTATACGGGAGAGCAAAATGAAACTTTCAGTGATCGGCGGGGGCGGCGTGCGCTCCATGTTTCTTGCGAAGAGCATCGCGCAGAAGGCGCGGGCTCTGAACATCACGGACCTTGTGTTTATGGACAACAACGAACACAAGCTCCGTATTTACGGCAGTATGGCGAAGACCGTGGCGAACCGGATCGACCCCGGCCTCCGCTTTTCTCTGACGGCGGACCCCATTGAAGCGATCCGGGATTCCGATTATGTGATCACGACTATACGCGTCGGAGAAGACGACATGCGCGTAAAGGATGAGCGCATCGCCCTCGGCATGGGCGTGCTGGGGCAGGAGACGACCGGCGCGGCGGGCTTTTCGTTCGCTATGCGCAGCGTGGACGCCCTTGCCGGGTACTGCGAGCTGGTACGGCAGTACGCGAAGCCCGGGTGCAAAGTGTTTAACTTTACAAATCCCGCGGGCATCGTCTCACAGACGCTGCGGGATATGGGGTATGACTTTACCTACGGCATCTGCGACGCGCCGAGCGGCATGCTGCGCACCTTTGAAAAGCTCTACGGCGCGCCGGAGGGGAGCGCCAGGGGGGAGCTCTACGGCCTCAACCACCTTTCGTATTTTAAATCCGTGACGATCGACGGGCGCGACGTGCTCGACGAGATCATAGAGAACGACCGCGCCTATACCGAGACGGATCTGCGCTATTTCGAAAAGAGACTGCTGCGCGAGCGGGGCGCCATTCTCAACGAATACCTGTACTATTTCTATTACCGTGAAAAAGCGGTCGCCAATATCCTGAACGCGCCGCAGACGCGCGGCGAGCAGATCGCGGCGATCAACAAACAGATGACAGCCGAGCTTGAAGCGATCGACGTGGAACGTGATTTTGACAAAGCGATGGCGATCTTTGAGCGCTGGTACGGCGAGCGCGAGAACAACTATATGGCGGCTGAATCCGGCGTTAAACGGCAGACGGTGTGGCGTTTCGATCCCTTCGGCAAAGACGACGGCGGCTACGCGGGCGTTGCGCTCAAATTCATGGAGATCGTGCGCGGCGGCGCGCCGGATTCCATGATCCTCTGCGTGCCGAATCAGGGCGCGATCGAGGGGCTGCTCGATACCGACGTGGTGGAGATCACCTGCGACGTGATCGGCGGCGAGGCGATCCCGCACCGTTTCGGCAGGGTGGATGAGCAGAATCTGGAGCTGATCCGCCGCGTTAAGATCTATGAGCGGCTCGGCAGCGAGGCGATCCGCACCAGATCGAGAACGAGAGCGATCGAAGCGCTCACGCTCCATCCGCTGGTGGCGAGCTACAGCCTTGCCACGGCTCTGGTGGACGCCTATCTCGAACACAACAAAGCGTATACGGAGGGATGGTCGTGAGTTTTATCGCAGGGTTTGCTTCCGCAAACGTCGATCTGCTTTACGAAAACATGCCGCGCCTGCCGCTGCCCGGGGAAGAGATCTATACCGACCGCTTTTCCCTGCAGCTCGGCGGCGGCCTTGCCGCGACCCTTATCAACCTCGGCAGGCTCGGCGTTCCGGCGAAAATCGCGACGGAGCTCGGGGACGATCTGTTTTCCGCGTTCGCCAGAAGCCAGTTTGAAAAGAACGGGGTAACGCCGCTCAACCTCTATCACGGAGATAAGATCCCGGTCAACATCACGAGCGCCGTGATCCTGCCCGACGACCGCAGCTTTATCAGCTACGGCAAGGGGGATTCCCGGCCCGACGAGGCCGCTAAAAACGCGTTTTACAGCATGGCGAAGGGGGCTGAGATCTGCCTGATGACGCCCGGCGGGTACACGGACGTATACAGAAGGCTCAAGGAAGAGGGAACGCTCCTTGTGCTCGACATGGGCTGGGACGACGCGCTCTCGTTCGACGCCTACGCCGAGTGGTTCGCGCTTGCGGATTATTACACCCCCAACCGCAAGGAGGCGGAAAAGCTGACAGGCTGCGCCGATCCCGCCGAAGCGGCGAAGGCGCTCGCGCGGCGTTTTAAGAACGTCGTGGTAAAGGCGGATAAAGACGGCTGTTACGGCGTGGACGAAAACGGCTTGTTCTTCATCCCCGCCGTAGAAGAGTTCCGCCACGTTGATTCCACGGGGGCGGGCGACGCCTTTCTCGCGGGCTTCTGTTACGGGCTGTATCACGGCTGCTCTCTGCGCGACTCGGTGGCCTTCGGCAACATAACGGGCGGCAAAGCCGTAACGGCCGTCGGCGCGCTCTCGGCTTACGTTAACGAAGCGGAACTGTTGAAGTATAAAGAAACGTATTACGGCTGAATCCCTTGACTTCGTTCCGGGAATTGACGGGAAGCCCCGGGTTGAATATCTGAAAAGGAGAGTTC
>CADBOC010000451.1 GCA_902796175.1 Oscillospiraceae bacterium
ATTACGTGAAGATCTGGCAGAAGCCGTGACGCTATGGTTTTCGTAATGTGACAGAAACGTCACCCAGATGTCACCGGAATGTCACCGGGCGGGGTTATAATGAAGCCATAAAAAACAAAGGAGTGATCCCCATGAAAAAACTGCGCAACACCATCACACTGCTGCTTTGTCTGCTGTTGACCGTCGGCTCTGTGCTGTCCGCTTTCGGTGCGGAGGCAAAGCAAACGGAGCTGACGGAATTCTTCGGCGACGCATGCTTTTCCGACGCGTCGGTCAACCGCCTGCTCGCGGTCTTCCCGCGCATGTGCGCGGTTCTCGATCACACGTCTCAAGCCTTCAGCGCATGTCTCGCCGGCGGCGAACGGACCCAGACGTACAGTTCCGGCGGCCTCACGGCCCGGTTTGACGTGGACGTTGCCTGCGACGGCAGACGCGATACGGACGGATTCGACGTCTTCTTTTCAAAGCTGGGACAGAACGTTTATCCCGGCACCCTCGGCGCATACCTGCAAACGAAGGGGTATCCGGAGATCGGCGCAGCGCTCATCTCCGCCGGGAGGAGCTGGTCCGCATTTGTGGAGGACGACGGAACAAGCGCGTTCTCTTTTGACTGGGGCGTGGACGCCGGGCAGACGGCGGAGGAACGGTACGCCCGCTTTATCCGGGCCGCGGGCGACCTGTTTGACGCGGCACCGGTCCTGTTTGACGCGATTCTGGGGAATGAGGCCGGAACGCTTGCGTTTTCGAACGTGCCGTTTTTTTGCGCGGTGATTACCAACGTGGAAATACGGATCGGCAAATTGTGTCTCGTGAGCATGAGGGACGGCATGACCATGACGAGCGTCAGCGGCGAATTGACTTTTTCACCGATGCGCGTTTATGAAACGCTGCTCCTGCCGGTTTACCGCCTGCTTGGGATCGGAAGGGTGCTCCCGCTGAACCTCGGCCCGTATACTAGAAATATGACGGGGGCAAAAAAGGCGGAGACCGTTTTCCGTCCCCTTTTCGAGCTGACCCGCGCCGTCCGCACGGCTCCCACTCTCTGCCGCGATCTGATCGGATATTACGCAGACGCGGTCCGGTATATCACGCGCCCGCAGACGTGCGCCGAAATGAACGTTTACGTTCGGACGACGGATTGTGAACTGGAATCCGACAACCGGCTGATCGATTCATATATCGGGATCTTTAAAAATAGGCTCACAGATACGCTCTCGTTCAGCGTGCCGGTCGACGCTTCCGCTCTGCTGCCCGAGGAGGAGATCGCCGCGTTATGGGAAACGGTTCCGACGCTGACCTATACGGAACCGAAGCCCGCGCCCGAGCCTGAACCGGAGCCCGAACAGACGACGGGGCAGGAGGACGCGCCCGCCGCCGCGGGGAAAACAGAACAGACTTCGATTCTGTCGACCCTGATGAACCTGTTCGTTCGCCTGTTCCAACGCCTGAAGGCCCTGTTTGCACGGACGGTTTAACGGATATGGATATGCATCCGAACAAAAATCAGCCGGCAGCCGCCACCTATTCCAAACGGGAGCTCGCCGGCTTCCTCACAGGGCTCGCCGGGCAGAATATCCTATTATTTTGATAACGATCCCCTCGGCGTACTATTCGGCGACGAAGGCGTCAACGTCCTGATGCCGGTACGCAGCGTGATCCTTGCCGTGGGGGTGCTGGGCGGTATGCTCGTCAGCTCCGCCGTCACGCCGAACCTCGCCCGTAGAATCGAAAAGAAAAAGCTCTACAATTTCTATTCGCTGGCGGGGGCGCTTCCCTTCGTGCTGGTGTACGCCGTCTACAAGGCGGCAAAGGGCGACCTGTTCTCCATGCCCATGACGGCGCTCATCGGCGCGGTGTTCTTCCTCGCATCCTGGGCGCAGGGCGGGCTGAACGTGCTGCAGTCGGTGGGTTATACGGACGAAAACATCCGCGCGCTGAACGCCGCCCTGAAAGCGGGAGAGCATTTTATGACCTACAACGGCGGTAAATACGCGGCCGCCATGTTCTTTCTGGTGGCAATTCCGCCGGCGGTCGGCATGGTTCTCTCGGCGCTGCCCACGTTG
>CADBOC010000452.1 GCA_902796175.1 Oscillospiraceae bacterium
AACGCCGCGCGCAGCGCCCGATTTCGTCTTTCATCTTTCGTCTTTTATAACTTTTTTGCGGAGGTTCTACCTCCGCAAATCCGGATTGAACGAGGCGTTCCGTAGCATGCGGATCCTTCCCCTCACATCCGATTTTCTTTTATTTCGTCTTTTTACGGCGCTTTGCGCCGTTTATAATGCCGGCCGCAGGCCCCATTTTCGTCTTTCATCTTTCGTCTTTCATAACTTTTTATAACCGCGGTTTTCCGCCGCAAAGGAGAGGTATTCATGAACATCGTAATACTCGACGGCTTTGCCGCGAACCCCGGGGATCTGAGCTGGGATTTTCTGAACGCCTACGGCGAGGTGACGGTCTACGACCGCACGCCCGAGGCGCTGGTCGTTGAACGGGCGGCCGGGGCCGAGGCCGTGGTCCTGAACAAGACCGTGCTCTCGCGGGCAAGCATCGAGGCGCTGCCCGACCTGCGCTTCGTCGCCGTGCTGGCGACGGGCTTCAACGTGGTGGATATCGCCGCCTGCAGCGAACGGGGGATCGTTGTGAGCAACATCCCCTCCTACTCCGTTTCGGCGGTGGCGCAGCAGACCTTCGCCTTTATTCTGGAATTCGCGAACCGCATCGGCCTGCACACGGGGTCGGTGCTCGCCGGCGATTGGGTGAAAAGCCCCGATTTCAGCTATCAGAAGGCCCCGCTCACGGAGCTCGAGGGCAAGACCCTCGGCGTCGTCGGCTACGGGCGCATCGGAGCGAGAGTGGCCGCCATCGCAGCCGCCTTCGGCATGCGGGTGCTCTGCAACACGGCGCACCCCGAAAAATACCCCTCGGCGCCCGTAACGTTCCTGCCGCTCGATGAGATGCTGCCGCAGTGCGACGTCGTCTCTCTCCACGCGCCGCTCACGCCCCAGACCGATCGCATGGTGAACGCGGATTTTATCGCCCGCATGAAAAAGGGCGCGTTCCTCGTGAACACCGCCCGCGGGCAGGAGCTGGATGAGGCCGCCGTCGCCGGGGCGCTGAAAAACGGAAAGCTCGCCGGCCTCGGCGCGGACGTGCTCTCCTCTGAGCCGCCCGCGGCGGATAACCCGCTGCTCTCGGCCCCGAACGTCTTCTTAACGCCCCACATCGCGTGGGCGGCCTTCGAAACGCGCAAACGCCTGCTCTCGATCCTTGCGAAGAACGTCGCCGCGTTCGCCGCCGGTTCGCCCGTGAACGTGGTGAATCCCCTCCCGTAAACTTGTAGAAAAGCGGCGCGCCGCCCGGGGCGATTTTATACAGAACGCCGAATCTTTTCAAAGCCGTCCGCTTTTTTCGGCAAAGCCCTTGCAAACGCTTTCTTTAAAATGTAAAATAAGACCAGCAAATAACGGTAATCATCAAAGAAAACGGAGGATCTTTATCATGTCTGTTAAAGTTGCGATCAACGGTTTCGGCCGCATCGGCCGTCTTGCGTTCCGTCAGATGTTCGGCGCCGAGGGCTACGAAGTAGTCGCCATCAACGACCTTACCTCTCCCGCCATGCTCGCGCACCTGCTCAAGTACGACACCGCCCAGAAGGGTTACTGCGGCGTCATCGGTGAGAACAAGCACACCGTAGAGAGCAAAGAGCCCGTCCTCGCCGAAGACGGCAAGACCGTCGTCACCCCCGGCTCCATCACCGTTGACGGCAAAGAGATCACCATCTATGCAGAGCCCAAGGCCGCGAACCTGCCCTGGGGCGAGCTTGGCGTAGACGTCGTGCTTGAGTGCACCGGTTTCTACACCTCCAAGGCCAAGAGCCAGGCGCATATCGACGCCGGCGCGAAAAAGGTCGTTATCTCCGCTCCTGCCGGCAACGATCTGCCCACCGTCGTCTTCAACGTGAACAACGGCATCCTTACGAAGGACGATACCATCATCTCCGCCGCGTCCTGCACCACCAACTGCCTCGCTCCCATGGCGAAGGCTCTCAACGACGCGTATCCGATCGTGAGCGGCATCATGACCACCGTTCACGCCTACACCGGCGATCAGATGATCCTTGACGGCCCGCACAGAAAGGGCGACCTTCGCCGTGCCCGCGCCGGCGCCGCCAATATCGTGCCCAACTCCACGGGCGCCGCGAAGGCCATCGGCCTCGTCATCCCCGAGCTCAACGGCAAACTGATCGGTTCCGCCCAGCGCGTACCGGTGCCGACCGGCTCCACCACGATCCTTGTCGCCGTCGTGAAGGGCAAAGACGTCACCGTCGACAGCATCAACGCCGCCATGGCCGCCCAGCAGAGCGAATCCTTCGGCTACACCACCGAAAAGATCGTCTCCTGCGACATCATCAGCATGACCTACGGCTCCCTCTTCGACGCCACCCAGACCATGGTCGCCAAGATCGACGACGATACCTATCAGGTACAGGTCGTTGCGTGGTACGACAACGAGAACTCCTACACCAGCCAGATGGTCCGCACCATCAAGTATTTCG
>CADBOC010000453.1 GCA_902796175.1 Oscillospiraceae bacterium
AAGAGCAGATCCGTCTCTTCGCCGAGCTGCTCGCCGCTGGCATACATGGGAAACAGATTGATCAGCGGGAAACGGTTCGCGTCCTCCGCGTACAGAGCCTGTACGCCGTCGTTCAAAGCAGCGAAAGCATCGGAGGCCGGCTCGTCCCGGTAATCGATCCCCCCGATACAGTCGCGCTGTATGCCGCGGTAATACTCGTTGTTCGGCGCGAAAATGCCGAGGCCGTTCTCATCCAGCCAGGCAAGGTCCTCATCCGTCAGCCGCTGCCCGCCGACGCTTATGGCGAACTGCAGGCCGGCGTCCTTGAACCACTGCCGCAGCGTTTCATATTTGTCGTCGGTACGAAAGCAGTAAACGCCAAAGAGAAGACTGTCGCGGTCGAAGCGGTATTCGTGCCGTTTTGCGGCGATGGGCTCGGCGTCGGTGCTGCCGATCACGGTGGCGGCGCCGCCGGACAGGAGCGTGACCAGCGCCGTGATCAGCGCCAAAAGCTTCTTCATAAACATGCGGATCTCTCCTTTATCATGATGTATATGATTATTATATTGACTTCCGATCAAAAAGTCAAACAGATATCGGAATATATGTAAAACGGGCTTGCTTTTTTTCGTTTTTTGCGTTAGAATAAGATAACTCAATTTTATTTGACCCAACTTATCAAGATCGGAGGAACTTCAAATGTCGTCCTTTGCCATGCAGAAATATATGACGGGCGGCGTGCTTCGGGTGGTACGCGACAGCCTGAGAGCCGTCGGAGCCGACCGGCGGGAGGCCGCGTTCTGGCTGCGATACGCGGTCGGGGCGGCGGCGGCTTCCGCCAAACGGTTCGCGAGAGAGCTGACGGGCGAACACGTACCGCCCTTTCTGATCGCCAGCATCACGGGCAGCTGCAACCTGCACTGCGCCGGCTGCTACGCCCGCGAAAACCATGCCTGCTCCGATTCCGCCCCGGCGGACCAGCTCACCGCAGAGGAGTGGGATCGCGTCTTCACCGAAGCCGGGGCGCTCGGGATCGGCTTTATTCTGCTGGCGGGCGGCGAGCCGCTGCTCAGGTGGGACGTGATCAAAAAAGCGGCGGAGCATCCCGGCGTCCTCTTCCCGATCTTTACGAACGGGGTCTGCCTCGGCGGGCAGGTCCTTGAAACGCTCGACGCAAAACGGAACCTCGTGCCGGTGATCAGTCTGGAGGGAGACGAGGAAGAAACCGACCGGCGGCGCGGCAAAGGCGTATACCGGCAGGTCTCTGCCGCGATGGACGCGCTGCGCAAAAAGGGGATCGCCTTCGGCGTATCGATCACCGTGACGAAGGAGAACGTACGCAAGGTATATTCGGACCGTTTTCTCGATTCCCTCGCCGAGAAGGGCTGCCGCGCGGTCATCTTCGTTGAATACGTGCCGGCCGCCGCCGGCAGCGACGCCCTCGCCCCCGGGGACGAAGAGCGCGCGTTCATCCTCAGGACGACGGCGCGGCTGAGAAAAACAAAGCCGCAGATGGCGTATATCAACTTCCCCGGGGATGAGAAAAGCTCCGGCGGCTGCGTCGCGGCGGGGCGCGGCTTTTTCCACGTGAACGTGCGCGGCGGCGCGGAGCCCTGCCCGTTCTCGCCCTACAGCGACGTAAACGTGCGGGACGCCGGCCTGCGCGGGGCCCTCAAAAGCCCGCTCTTCACCGCGCTCAAGGCGGGCGGCGTGCTGACGGAGGACCACGCAGGCGGCTGCACGCTCTTTGAACGCCGCGAAACGGTAGAAGCGCTGACCCGCGCCTCTCAGGGCGCGGAAGTTAACAGTTAAAAACGACACGGGAACAGATCCGAAAAGCGGCCGCGTCTGCCGTTTTTCGGATTTTTTCTTGACGCGGCGCGTCTGCGCTCTTATAATGAAAGAAAAACGCGTATAAGGAGTCAAACGCCATGAACAGGATCTTTTCCGCAAACTGGATCAAAGCCCGCCGCAGCCATAAGACAGCCGCGACCGAATTCTGCCGCGCCTTCACGCTGAAGAAAAACGTAGTCTCGGCGGCGCTCTCCGTCACCGCCCACGGCGTGTTCGAAGCGTTTCTCAACGGCAGCCGCGTAGGGGACGATATCCTCGCCCCGGGCTGGACTGCCTACCGCAAGCGCCTGCAGTATATGACCTACGACGTGACGCCCCTCATAAAAGAGGGGGAAAACAGCCTTGTGATCGGCGTAGGAAGAGGCTGGTTCTTCCACATGGATCAGCGCAACGCCGCCAAAGGGCTGAAGGCGGACGAGGCCGCCCTGATCTGCGCCCTGACCCTGCGCTACGCCGACGGGCAGGAGGAGACCGTATATTCGGACGAAAACTGGTCCACGCGCCGTTCGAACGTGATCTACAACGATATGTACAACGGCGAAACGCTGGATCTGACCGCCCGCTCCGCTCCCCTGACCCCCGCCGCGGTCGTGGAATACCCGAAGGAGATCCTGATCCCGGCCGAGGGCGAGCCCGTGCGCGAGACCGAGCGCATCAGGGGGCAGCGGCTTTTTGTGACGAAAAAGGGCGAAACGGTGATCGACTTCGGGCAGGAGGTGACGGGCTACGTGGAATTCACCGCCCGCGCCGAACGCGGAACAAAGATCACCCTGCAGCACTTTGAGATGACGGACCGCGACGGCTGCGTCTATACCGAAAACCTGCGCAGCGCAAAGGCGCAGTACAGCGTGATCGCGAACGGCCGTCCCTTTACCGCGAAGCCGCGCTTTACCTTCTACGGCTTCCGCTACATTGAAGTGAAGGGGCTCGAAAACCCGGATCCCGCCGATTTTACCGCCGTCGTCGTGCACTCCGATATGAAGCGCACGGGGTATTTCACCTGCGGCAGCGCGCTTTTGAACCGCTTTGTTGAGAACGTGCGCTGGGGCCAGCGCGGCAACTTTCTGGACGTGCCCACCGACTGCCCGCAGCGCAACGAGCGTCTGGGCTGGACCGGCGACGCGGAGATGTTCTGCCGCACCGCCGCCATCAACTACGACGTGCGCCGCTTTTTCGATAAATGGTACGCCGACGTCGCCGCCGAGCAGTACCCGGACGGCATGATCCCCGTTGTGGTGCCGAACGCCCGCGACCAGATCGGCGACGGGCGCGGCGCACCCGCGTGGGACGACGCCGTCACCGTCGTGCCGTGGGAGCTCTACGTCGCCTACGGCGACAAGGCCCGCCTTGCCCGCCACTACCCCACGATGCAGAAATACGTAGACGGCATGCTCGATAAAACCCGGGACAAAAACGGGGAGCTGCGCTTCGACCGCCCGTGGACGACCGAGGGCTTCGGCGACTGGCTGAGCCTGGAGGACCTGAGCCGCGAGCACGGCGTGGGCGAGACCGACCGGGGCCTGATCGCCACCGCTTACCTGTACTACGGCCTGAACGTG
>CADBOC010000454.1 GCA_902796175.1 Oscillospiraceae bacterium
AAACGGGGACCGGGTTCCGGCACGTCGGGGACGACGTGCCCTACGGAAAAACCGAAATTCCGCGCCTCGCGGGACGCCATTCTTCTGCCCGACCATTCCGGATTTATCGGGATTCATCTTTCGTAACTTTTGCGGCGAAGGCCGCGCAGGAGGTAAGTATGTCAACCATAAAAAAACCGGATAACGCCCTTCAAACGAATGAAGGACAAAAGCACATCACAACCATCGAATACGTGTCGCTGATCATCGCGCGCGTGGGCGGCATGTTCGGCACGACCCTGACGGGCACGCTCGCCGCCACCTTCCTTTACGAGATCTTCTTCGCCGACTTCCCCGAGGTCGGCACCAAGGAGATCGGCGACATCTCCGCCATGCAGACCACGATCACCACGATCCTCGGCATCATCATGCCCCTGATCGCGGGCGTGATCGTACAGAAGTGGAAGACCCGCTTCGGCCGCTACCGCCAGTGGTTCCTCATCATCATGATCCCGTATTTTTTGATGACGATCTCCTTCTACTGGGTGCCGAAGGGCTGGACGGTGCAGCAGATGGCGTGGCTGCGCTATTCCGTCGCCGCGTTCCAGACGGTGCTCAACGCCTTCAACGTGATGGCGCAGAACATGATACAGGTCATCACGCCGAACCCCCGCGAAAAAAAGAACGTCGCGACCCTGTGGCAGATCTCCTACTACCTCGGCTACGGTCTCGCCTACTTAAGCCCCGAGATCTTCAAGCTCTTCATCCCGAAGGCGGATCCGCGCTACGCGAACCGCTATGTGGTGCTCACCCTCTTCGCGGCGGGCATGACGCTCATCGGCAACCTGATGTGCGGCCTGTTCTGCAAGGAGCGCATCGAGCTGCCGAAAAAGGAGAAATCCAAGCTCTCAAAGTCGCTTCTCACGCTCTTTAAATACCGCAACTACCGCGCCTACCAGTATTTTACCTGGGTCGCGGTGTTCACCGCCCTCGGCAAATGGTCCACCTATCTCGCCGGCATCACGGTCGGTTCCTCCAACGTCATCCTGCTCACGGTGCCGACCGCCGCCGGCACCGTGGTCGGCAACATCCTCTGCGGCGTGATCGCCCGCAAGCGCGAGCCCACCAAGATCCTCAAGTTCTGCGGCGTCTACTCTCTCGTCGCGGCAGTGGTGCTCTTCGGCCTGTGCTACGGCGAAAAGGTGATGGGCATCAACTTCTGGGAGGGCAAGACCGCCATCCTCTTCTACATCTTCTACTTCATCTTCGGCGTGGGCGTCGGCTTCCAGGAGCTCTCTCTCAGCCACTTCAACGTCGAATACTTCGATTATCTGGAATGGCAGACCGGCGAGCGCATGGAATCCGTGCAGGGCATCGTGCCCGGCTGGATCAACTCCGGCCTCACCTATGTCAAGGACCTGCTCATCCCCTATATGCTCGTATGGGTCGCCTACCCCACCTCCAACGACAGCAAGCTCGATCTGGTGGACGTCATCAAGAACCGCATCGCCTCCGGCGAGCTGACCGAAAGCAGCTACCTCAACACCTGCATGTGGCTGCTGGCGTTCCTCGTCTTCGGCTATGCGCTCTCGAACCTCCTGCGCGCCCTGATCCTCAAGTTCTTCTATAACGTGGAGGGCGAGACCAAAGAGCAGATGTACCGCGAGCTCGAAGAGATGCGCGCAAAACGCCACGCGGAAAACGAAGCCGCGGCGGCGTCCCCGGCGCAGTGATCATACCTTGTTAAAACAAGGATCCCCGAACGTCTGACCCGTTCAGGGACCCTTGTTTTTTCCGGTTTTTTTGTCTTTTTACGGCGCTTTGCGCCGGTTCCAATGCCGGAGCTTCTCCTGTACGCGGCGAACGCCGCCTTCGTTCGTAGGGCACGTCGTCCCCGACGTGCCGGAACGCCGTTGTTTGCAGGGCGTTCCCCAAGCCGCACGGCGATTGCCTTATACCCCCCTGCCCGCAGCGTCCCTGCCGCACAACCGGCGTTTCATCTGATCGCCCTGTTTTAGAGTTCTTTTCGTCACAGCGGATGTGGGCATCCGCGCTGCCGGGACGGCGGCCTTCACGCCTCAGAGGAAACGCCCTGCGCATGGCGGCGGTGCGGCACGTCGGGGACGACGTGCCCTACGGAGGGAGGGGGCCGCCCTGCGGCTTGGGGAACGCCCTGCGCACGGCGGCGGTGCAAATTCCGGAATTGTCGAAATGTTCTGTAGAGGGCGGAGCTTTCCCTTCGCACCGTAGCGCGGACG
>CADBOC010000455.1 GCA_902796175.1 Oscillospiraceae bacterium
CAAGAAAGCGGCTGCGCACAGCGCAGAGCGCTTTCGTATTCGCCATTGCCGTCGCCCGCAGGGCGAAATCGGCAGGCGTTATAATCTTTTTATTTAGCAGGAAACGAGAAGTTTCCTGTTAAATAAAAGCCGCTCATTCGCGGGGAAGCGAGACGTATTCCGGCGTCACGCCGAGGCGTTCCGGAAACACGCCGGTGAGATCCGTCCGCTTCAGGCGGAGGGTGGCGGTGTTCACGCAGGGGTGAAAGCCCCAGTATTCCTCCGCCAGCAGGTCTCGGTCGATCAGGAAGCGGACCTGCTTTTCCCGATCGAAGAGCAGCCCCAGCATGCTGGCGGAACCGGGGCGGCAGCCGATGAGGCGTTCCATATCCGCGCCGTCGGCAAACGAGAGGCGGGCGGAGCCGATCTGCTCCGAAAGATATTTCGTTTTGAAGGGCTTGTCCCCGGGCATGATCAGCAGGTAGAACGCCGTCTTCTGCCGGTTGCACAGAAAGAGGTTCTTGCAGATCGGCGCGCCGATCGCTTTTTCAACGCCGCGGCAGGCCTCGATCGTATCGGCGTGTTCATGCGTCGTTCCCCGGTAGGCGATCCCCATATCGGAGAGCGCCTCCAGCACGCTGAGGATCTTCTCGTCTTTGCCCGGGTACCCGGCGGGCGTGGTAAAAAAGGTTTCGCTTATCTCCATATGCGCTCCTTTACAGTTCTTCGCTCAGCTTGATGATGCGCTGAAAGCGGTGATACAGCCCCGATACGGTCAGGGGGACGGGCAGCAGACGGCTGAGCTCCGAGACGCCCGCCTCGCGGTGCTCCAGCCGCGCTTCGGCGACCACGCGCAGATCGTCCGGCAGGGCCTCGAGCCCCACCGCATCCCGGATGCGGCAGATCGCCTCGTACTGCCGGTTGCTCGCCGCCATGGAGCGGCCGATGTTCGCCCGCTCAAAATTCACCTTGCGGTTCACGGCGTTGCGGATATCCTTGCGCATCTTCGCCTGGATAAACGCCATCATGCCCTCCGCCGCGCCCATACGCCCGAGCAGGTCTTCGATCTGCTCGCTGTTTTTCAGATACACAAGGCGCTGCGCGCCGCGTTCGGCCGTACCGGGGGTATACTCGAATTCCGTGAGCAGCGAGGAAAGCTCGGCGGGATCCAACCCCTCCGGGCACGAAAACTCGAGATGGTAATCCTTTTCGGGGTCGGTCACCGTACCGGCGGCCAGGAACGCGCCGCCCAGAAACGCCGTGCGGCAGCAGCGCTTTGCGATCACAGCCGCGGGAAAGGGCCGCCGGGGCTCCCCCGGCGCCAGCCCGAGCTCCGCCGCCGCGGCGTCGGTCAAAAGGCGGTCGCGCACGTCCACGCGGAACGCGCCGTTCGCCGTCTCTTCGACCGGCGGTTCCACACCCGTAAACAGACGCACGGCGGCGGCGTAGGCCTCCGCCGCCCCGCTGTGCTCCGTGCGCAGAGAAAGACGCCGGTCGGAACACACGCGGCCGAATAACAGCAGAGCCGCCCCCTGCGCAGTCCGGCAGCAGGGGGGCAGCTCATTTTTTAAGATCTCGGTTTTGATATCAAAGGCAAAGGACATGGCAGGTCCTCATTCCCCAAGGATCTCGACCTCCGGCTCCAGCATAACGCCCGTCTCCCTGTAAACGGTGTTCCGGATCTCATCCATCAGCGCGGCGACGTCCGCAAAGGTCGCGCCGGCGTCGTTGACGACGAAGCCCGCGTGCTTTTCGCTGACGGCGGCGCCGCCGACCCGGCGGCCCTTGAGCCCGCACCGGTCGATCAGCGCGGCGGCGTAGCCGACCTTCGGACGTTTGAACGTGGAACCGGCGGAGGGCAGCTCCAGCGGCTGGCTGGCTCTGCGGCGGCCGAGAAGCTCGGTCATTTTTTCTTCGATCGCGGCGGGGTCGCCGGGGGTGAGCCGGAAATACGCCGCCGTTACGATGCGTCCGTTTTTCATAAAAACGGAGGAGCGGTAAGAGAGCTCACACTCTGCGGCGGGCGTCTCCGAAACGCCGCCGTCTTCGGGCGAGACGCTGCGCACCGAGAGCAGCGCGTCTTTGATCTCGCCGCCGTAGGCGCCGGCGTTCATAAACACCGCGCCGCCCACGCTGCCCGGTATGCCGTAGGCAAACTCAAGGCCGGTCAGGGAGCGCTCTCTGGCGAGCAGGCAGACCTTTGTAAGCCCCGCGCCCGCGCCCGCGGCGATCGTGCTGTCGCCGAGGTAGATCAGGTCGTTCAAGCCCCCGTAGAGCCGGATCACCACGCCCCTTATGCCGGAATCGCGCACCAGCACGTTGGTGCCGTTGCCGAGCACCGTCTGTTTTACGCCGTTTTCGCGGCAGAAGCGCAGCGCCTCAAGCAGCGCTTTTTCGCTGCGGGGCACAAAAAGCACCTCCGCCGGGCCGCCGATTCGGAAGGAGCAGTGGTTTTTCAGCGGCTCCTCGGGCAGGATATCGCCCGGCATATCGCGCATAAAGCGCGCAAAGCTGTCGTAAAGACTCATGCGTTATTCATCCAGCAGCGCCGCGCCGATGACGCCGGCGTCGTTGCCGAGCTCGGCGGCCACAAGCTGGGTCTGTTTTTTGGCGTGGATGGAATAGCGCTCGCTCGCCAGCACCTTGCGGGTGGGCGCGAGCAGGTTCTCTCTTTCGTTGCCGATGCCGCCGCCCACGCATACCATATCGGGCTGGAAGATATTGACCACGTTCGAGATGCCGCAGCCGAGGTACGCGATATACTGATTTACCACGGCGCGGGCGGGCACGTCGCCCTTGCGGGCGGCCTCAAAGGCCGTGCGGCCGCTCACGCGCGAGACGTCGTTGTCGACCAGATCCCACATCAGAGAATCGGTGTTCTCGCGCATGGCGTCCACCGTCTGCTGAATGAGGGCGGTGGCGGAGGAATACTTCTCCCAGCAGCCCTTTCTGCCGCAGTTGCACTGCAGGCCGTTGTACTGGATGACCGTGTGGCCCATCTCGCCCGCGGCGTAGTTGAGGCCCGTTACAAGCCTGCCGTTCACGATGATGCCGCTGCCGACGCCGGTGCCGAGGGTGATCATCACAAAGCTCTTCACACCCTTGCCGGAGCCCGCCACGGCCTCGCCGAGAGCGGCGCAGTTCGCGTCGTTGTCGAAATAAACGTTGTCGACGCCCGTGCGCTCGCGCAGCATGCGGTAGGCGGGCACGTTATCGAACGCGAGGTTGTTCGCGAACTCGATGAGCTCGTCCTCTTTGTTGACGGAGCCGGGCGTACCCACGCCGATGCTCGCGACGTCCGCCTTGGTGAGGTTCGCCTTCTGCAGCGCTTCGTCTACCAAAGCGGCGATGTCGTCAAAGATCTCCTCCGCCGGGCGGGGGGCGTTGGTCCTGCACGACGCGCGCGCAATGATTTTGCACTGATCGTCCACGATCCCGACGACGATGTTCGTTCCGCCGAGATCCACACCGATTCGATACATAGAACTCTCCTCCTGTTTAATAAAGATGAAAGACGAAAGATGAAAGACGAAAGACGAAAGATGAAAGCGGGCGGGCTTCGCCCGCGCCCATATTATGAATCAAAACGCGCAGCGTTTTCCGGTTTCGTCTTTCATCTTTCTTCTTTTATAACTTTCGCGGCGGCTTCGCCGCCGCGTCAGTGCCATACTTCGAGCACCGTGCCCTCGTCGTCGTCCTCCTCCTCCGCCATGCCGAGGCTCGCCATCAGCTCTTTGGCGGCGTTGTAGCCCATGTGCTTCTGGCGGTTGTTCATGGCGGCGGTCTCGATGATGATGGCGAGGTTTCGGCCGGGCTTTACGGGTACGGTGGTGACCGGCACGCGGATGCCGAGCACCTCCATATACTCATCCTCAAGCCCCAGACGGTCGTAGACCTTATGCTCGTTCCACTGCTCGAGCTTTACGATCATATCGATCTTTTCGGTCATTTTCACCGCGCCGATGCCGAAGATGTTGCGGGCGTTGATGATACCGACGCCCCTGAGCTCGATAAAATGCCGGATGTTGTCGGGCGCGGTGCCGACAAGACTGCGGGAGGAAACGCGGCGGATCTCCACCGCGTCGTCCGCGATCAGCCGGTGGCCTCGGTTGATGAGCTCCACCGCGGTCTCGCTTTTGCCTACGCCGGAATCGCCCACGATCAGAATGCCCTCGCCGTAGACCTCCACCAGCACGCCGTGTCTGGTGATGCGCTGGGCGAGCTCCACGCCCAGATACGCGATGATGGTGCTCATGCAGCCGGAGGTGGAATCGTTCGTGCGCAGCACCGGCACCCTGTATTTCAGCGCCATGGGGATGAGCTCCTCCATCGGCTCCAGCCCGCGGGTGATGATGACGCAGCAGGGCTTTGTGGATAAGAAGCGCTCCAGGCTCTCGGCGCGTTTTTCGGGGGTCAGGTCGTTCAGAAAGCCGAACTCGCTGAGCCCCAGGAACTGCACGCGCTTGGGGTCGAAAAAGCGGTCCGGCCCCGAAAGGATCAGCCCCGGGCGGTTCACGTCTTTTGAGATGACGTAGATCTGAGAGGGATCCTTCGGCGTGGAGAGGATCTCAAGCCCGTTATCCTTGATGATTTTTTTCAGCGTGACGGAATAGGTCTGCGGCACGGTCGTTCCCTCCCCGGATCGTTGGCAGAAAAGAAAAACGGTCCGCGGCGGGGGAAACGCTCCCCCGCCGGGATTCGCCTGACGTGTGGATTCGCCGGCGCTTTACGCGCGGTTCACGGAGCCGAAGAGCTCCATTTTTTCTTTGACGGTCGCCTTGATGGCCTCAACGCCCGGCGCCAGCAGCTTTCTGGGGTCAAAGCCCTTGCCCTGCAGGTCGCGGCCGGCCTCCACATACTCTCTGGTGGCGGCGGCGAAGCTGAGCTGGCACTCGGTGTTCACGTTGATCTTGGAAACGCCGAGGCTGATCGCCTGACGGATCATATCGGCCGGGATGCCGGTGCCGCCATGCAGCACAAGGGGCATCTCGCCGGTCTTCTGCTGAATGGCGTCCAGCACGTCAAAGCGCAGACCCGCCCAGTTTTCGGGATATTTGCCGTGGATGTTGCCGATACCGGCCGCGAGCATATCGACGCCGAGATCCGCGATGCGCTTGCACTCGTCGGGATCCGCGACCTCGCCGCCGCCGATGACGCCGTCTTCTTCGCCGCCGATGGCGCCGACCTCCGCCTCAACGGAGATGCCTCTGGCGTGGGCGTCCGCGATGATCTGGCGGGTCTTTTCGATGTTCTCGTCGATGGCGTAGTGCGAGCCGTCGAACATCACAGAGGAAAAGCCCGCGTCCATGGCGGCGTAAGCGCCGTCGTAGGTGCCGTGGTCGAGATGCAGCGCCACCGGCACGGTAACGCCGAGGTATTCCATCATCGCCTTCGTCATATCGGCGACGGTCTTGAAGCCGCACATGTATTTGCCCGCGCCCTCGGATACGCCGAGGATGACGGGGGAACGCAGCGCTTCGGCTGTGAGCAGCACGGCCTTGGTCCACTCCAGGTTGTTGATATTGAACTGCCCGACGGCGTATTTGCCGGCCTTGGCGTCCCTTAACATTTTTTCGGCAGAAACAAGCATTTTACAAAACCTCCGTTTTTAATTCGATACTTTATTATATATGCGCTGGACGGAAAAATCAATCCCGAATTTGAGAAGCGAAGCGTTTCGCGAAATCAAGAAAACGCATCCAGTCGCTGCAGGCGAGGAAATGGCGGCCGTCCCGTTTATGGTAGACGACCTCCCCCTCGCGGAAGCCCGATCCCGTTTCGCAGGGGGCTTCGTCCCCCACGAAGCCGCGTTTGCCGTAGGCGCCCCAGGCGGGGGAAGCCGCCAGGCAGCAGAGCTGCTCCGAGGGCGGATCCGCCCAGTAATCGACCGCGGCGGACTGTACGCTCACCCCGCGCGGCGCGACGGCCGCGATGAGAAAATGCTGGTCGAAGGGCATGGCGGCAGGGTCGGCGCGGTAGCGGTGCAGGTTACCGCAGAACCAGTAGGGGAACTGGCGGCAGATATCGTCCACGCTCTCGCCGCCCTCATGGCGCGTGCGCGCGTACATCGCGCCCATGCTGCCGGAGCCGCTCGAGCCGCAGAAGGCAAAGCGCTCGTCGAGCGCCGCCGCCCAGAGCGCCGTTTTGCCGAGGCGGGAATGGCCGATCACGCCGACCGAGGCGGCGTCGACGTCGGGGCGGGAGATGAGATAGTCGAGCGCGCGGGAGGCCCCCCACGCCCATACCGTGATCTTGCCGGCGTCGCGGCCCTCTCCCCTGCGGGGGAAGAACGCCGCGAGCTTATCCGTAAAATCGCCGTCGTCGGAGGAGAGATCCTTGTAGCAGACGACCGCGAGGGAAAAGCCCGCGTCCAGCGCCGCCTCGGGCTGCAGATACTCGTCGTAGGGGCGGCGGCGGAAGTTGAGCGCCAAGATCACCGGCCTGCGTTCGCCGTTCGCGGGCCGGTAGAAACGCAGGGGAAAGGTGAAGGTAACGGCGTCGCCCATGCGGCAGGAGACGCGTATATCCTCGATCACGGCGCGCATTCCGGCGCAGTGTGTATCAGTATCAACGGTGCGGCCCGTTACGGGCACGGGCGGGATCGGGTCGCCGTAGGCCTCGCGGCAGAGGATCTCTATGAGCTCCTTTCTGCGGCGGTCCATATCCGCGGCGGTAACGACCCGCTCGCCGTTCTCAAACCGCATCAGCTCCGGGTAGAATTCCATGGTTTTCGCGCCTCCTTTATTTTTCTTTCGGCAGAAACAGACGGCGTATGCGGCCGCGGGGATCCTCGCGCGGGCGTTTTACGCTGCGCAGCGCCTCCATCGTGTTTTTGCCGGTCTCGCCGAAAAAGCCGACGAAGATACGCCGGTCGCGGCGCGGCAGTCTCACCCACTCGCGCGCAGCGCCCTGCACGGCCTGCGAGACGTTCTGCGCGAGCCCCGTGAGCGTAGCCTGCCCCGTGGCGTCGATGAGCGCGTCCGCCACATGCTCGATGGCGTCGAGCTTCCTGTCGGTCGAGCCCGCCACCATGCGGCGCATGACGTGATCCGTGATCCTGCCCATCTCGGTCAGGCCCTGTTCGGCGCGCTCGATGCGAACGCCGTCCGCCTGCCAGGTGGTCACGTCGTGCTGCTTCGCGCCGAGGATCTGGGAGCTGACGACCACCTCGTAATCCATATCGTGCGCCAGCATCAGCCCCACCATGGAGGAATCGGGCACAAAGTGACGGTAGATCGGCCGGATGGCGCGGTAGGCCTCCGTCCGGTACGGGCTGTAATCGGGGAAACCGGGGCCGTCGTTGTTATACACCGCCTTCAGCCGCCCGCGTTCCTCATCGCTGAGGTTCAGCGCCGTATAGAGCGCAAGATGCCCGCCCTTGGAATGGCCGCAGAGGATCATGCCGCCTTCACGGGCGCCGAGCGCCGAGCGCGCGTAATCGAGCGCGAGCCGGTAAGAGGGGATAACCCCCTTCGCCAGAATATCGAGATCCTCCTTCCAGCCGAAAAGAGAATCGTTCGTCCCGCGGAAGGGGACGACGAAGCTCCCGTCCGGCAGCAGAAAGGTCTGGGCGCCGAACTGCACGGCGGGGTGGTTCTCATCCCTGCCCGTACAGGCGGCGATCTTCATCTCCCCAAAGCGCTTTGTATGCGCCAGCGTCATGGAGTACACGCTGACGGTCTCGTCGATCATCAGGCCCAGCGGGCGGAACTTTTTATCCTGATGCTGAAAGAGCCGGTTCGCGGCCTCCGGAAACGGCACAGGCTGAGCCCTGTGCCCCGCGCCGATCACCTCTTCAAAGGGCAGATAGCTGAGCTTGCACAGGAGCAGGTTATCCACCTCGCCGAAGGGCAGCTCCGTAAAACTGCGGTCGCCGTATTCCGCAATGTATTCAAGCAGCGTTGACATCAAACGATCCCTCCTTCACCGGCGGTGTCGCCCGCCGGCGCTGCGTTTTTTCTCTATTTTATTGTTTTAACAGCCCCGTGTCAAGACCGCGCCGTTTTTTTTCGTTTACAAACGGGAAAGAATATGGTATGCTTTTTCAAAAGGAGAGGAGGAGGGCGCTTATGTTCGGTTTTGCCGGGGCGGATCCGTCTCTGCTCACGCCCGAAGAGCGCGGCCGCTACCGCGCCGTTTACTGCGGGCTGTGCCGGGCGCTCGGGGAGGATCGCCCGTTCTATTTCCGCGCGGCGCTCACCTACGACTTTGTGCTGCCCGTTCTGCTGCGCTCGGCCGCCGAAGAGACGGCTTTCACGGATGGGAGTACGCGCTGCGGCGTGCATCCGTTCAAAAAACACGCCCTGCTCACGAACCGGCACACGCGCTACGCGGCCGACATGAACGCGCTGCTGGCGTTTTACAAAAACGAGGACGATCTCGCCGACGAGGGCGGCGTATCCCCGCGTCTGATCCGCCTGCTGCTCAAGACGGAAGCGGCCCGGCTCTCGGCAGATTACCCTGAACAGAGCGCCGCGATCAAAACGGGCCTCGCGGCGCTCTCAGAGCTCGAGGCGGCGGACGAGCGCGATCCCTCAAAACCGGCGGCGGTATTCGGGAATATCCTCGGCGCGGTGTTCGCCGCGGGGGCCGAAGCGCACCGGCAGACGCTCTTCGACTTCGGCAGCGCTCTGGGCAGAGCCGTATACCTGATGGACGCCGCCGTGGACCTGAAGGATGATTTAAGAAAAAAACGGTACAATCCGCTTGTGGCGCTTGGCTTTGAGGCAGCCGCCCTGCCGATCAAAACGGAGCTTTCGGCGTGCCTTGCCGCCCTCGGCCGTCTTCCCCCAAGCGAAGACGTTCCGCTCATAAAAAACGTGCTGCTCGCCGGGATCTGGGCAAGGTACGATAGAAAGAAAGACGAAAGATGAAAGATGAAAGATAAAAGATGAAAGACGAAAGATGAAAGACGAGCGATGAAAGACGAAAGATGAAAGACGAAAGATGAAAGATGAAAGATGAAAGATGAAAAAGGAAAACGCTTCGCGTTTTGATCATATCATCCCATCCGCACGCTCCGCTCCCCACTCTCCGCTCTCCACTCTCAAAACTCCACTCTCAAAACTCAAAACTCAACTCTCAAAACTCAACTCTCAAAACTCCGCTCTCCGCTTTTCCCTTTCCGGCCGTCAAAGGAGGGATGATCCATGGCTGTTACAGACCCGTATAAGACGCTCGGGCTTTCTTACGGCGCGGACGACGAGACCGTAAAAAAAGCGTACCGGACGCTGGCGAAAAAATATCACCCCGATCTCAACCCCGGGGACGCCGGGGCGGCGAAACGCATGAGCGAGATCAACGCCGCCTATGATATGATCAGAAACGGATGGACTCCCTCCGCCGCCGCGCCAGAACGCCCCTACGGCGCGCCGGAACGGGAAGCGTACCCCGGCGCGGGAGGCGCCGCCCCGGCGGACCCGCTCGAGGAGCTGCTGCGGCAGTTCGGCTTTCGCGTTTACCGCTCAGACGGCGCCGGCGGATACGGCGGAGATCCCTTCGAGTCAGAGACGTACGGCGCGGGGGATCTTTATATTACCGTACGAAGGCTGCTCACCCTCGGCCGCGCCTACGACGCGCTGACGCTGCTCTCACGCAGCCCCGAGCGAGACGCAGAGTGGTACTACCTGAGCGCCGCGGCGCACTACAATCTCGGCGACAGTCTGACCGCTCTCTCGCACGCGCGGCAGGCCGTTCAGATGGAGCCGGACGACCCCGAGTACGCGGAGCTGCTCCGGCGCATAGAAGCCGACCGGAGCGACTACGATGAACAGAGCGAGCGCTACGGCAAACGCGGGCGGGTGAAGAACCCCTGCCTCTGGTGCTGCATCGGCAACTTTTTCGTGAACCTGTTCGCGAATCTTTTCTGCGGGCGAGGCTGGGGCTTTTGCTGCTGAGAGAAGGCCGCCGCCTTCCGCATCCGAATAAGGAGTGTTGATCAAATGAACATGCTTGAAAAGCTGCGCCGATTTATGGAGGGCAGATACGGATTTGACAGTCTCGGCCGTTTTTTATTCGGCGTTTCGCTTGTTTTCTGGCTCATCGCGGGGCTGCTGCGCTTTACGCCCTTCAGACGCGCGCACTTCGTGTTCTGGCTGCTCAATCTGCTGCTCTACGGCTTCGCCGTCTACCGCATGCTCTCGCGGGATATCGGCCGGCGGCAGCTTGAAAACGAACGCTATCTCGTTCGGCGGCAGCGCGTGCTGCCGTTTCTGGAACGTCTGAAACGAAACAGAAGCGGCGACCCGGGGTATTTTTTCAAGAACTGCCCGAACTGCGGCGCAAAGCTGCGGCTGAGGCGTATTCGCGGCCGTCACCGCTCCCGCTGCCCGAAATGCGGCAAAGCCTTCAGCGTGCTGGTCGTATTCGGGCAAAAATAGCGCTTGCATTTTTACGTCCGGCATGCTATACTTGCTTTTAATTTGAATTCTCGGAGGGAAAGATACGGATGAACAGTCATGTTTTTGACCTGATCGCACAGGAAGAAGCGCGGCAGCGCGAGAACGTGGAGCTGATCGCGAGCGAAAACTTCGTCAGCGAAAACGTGCTCAGAGCCGTCGGCAGCGTTCTCACGAACAAATACGCCGAGGGCTACCCCGCCGAACACGCGAGCGGCAACCGCGGCAGATATTACGGCGGCTGCGGCGTTGTGGATGAGCTTGAGGAATACTGCTGCCAAAAATGGCAGGAGGCGTTCTCAACCGATTACCACGTAAACGTGCAGCCCCACAGCGGCTCCTCCGCGAACCTTGCCGCGTATATGAGCGTGCTCAAACCCGGCGACACCGTACTCGCGATGGATCTCTCGAACGGCGGGCATCTGACGCACGGCTCCTCCGTGAATTTCTCGGGCAGACTGTTCAACTTTGTTTTTTATAACGTAGACGAAAACGGCTTTATCGATTACGCGGATCTCGAGGCGAAGGCCGAGTCGCTGAAGCCCGCCCTGATCCTGGCCGGCGCGAGCGCCTATTCCCGCGTCATCGACTTCGAGCGCTTCGGCGCCGTCGCGAAAAAGGTCGGCGCGTACTTTATGGTGGATATGGCCCACATCGCGGGCCTTATCGCCGGCGGCGTGCATCCGAGCCCCTTCGGCGTCGCCGACCTCATCACCACCACCACGCACAAGACGCTGCGCGGTACGCGCGGCGGTCTCATCTTCTGCAGACCGGAGCTTGCCAAAAAGGTGGATTCCGCCGTCTTCCCCTGCTGCCAGGGCGGCCCGCTCATGCACGTGATCGCGGGCAAGGCCGTGACCGCGGAGGAGGCCTGCTCCCCCGAATTCCGCGACTACGCCGCGCAGGTGATCAAAAACACCAAAGCGATGTGCGACGCCTTCATCCGCCTCGGCTACGAGATCGTGACCGGCGGCACGGACAACCACCTCTTCCTCGTAAACCTCACGCGTACCCACCCGACGCTCTCGGGCAGAGACGTGCAGGAGGAGCTGGACCGCCATCACATCACCGTGAACAAAAACTGCGTGCCGGGCGAGACCCGCAAGCCGCAGCTCACCTCCGGCGTGCGCATCGGCTGCGCCGCCATGACCACCAAAGGCTGGAAGGAGGCCGACGCCGTCGCCTGCGCCGAACGCATCGACCGCATCGTCACCGCCCTCGCCGCGAAAAAAGCGAACGAGGCGTAACGCACTTACAGATGACCGGGGATCCCACGACCCGCGCCGGGCCGGAGATCCCCGGTTTTTTGTTTTTGAAGGGTTTATCGATCAGGGGACGATTTCCTGATCGGATCTGCGGTTTGCGCCGGGAGATACGTTTCTCCGGTCGGTCCCGATATCCGGGCGTCTGTATATTTCTTATGCGTGAGAAAAACAGACGGCGGAGCCGCAAAGCCCCGCCGCCGGATCTCCGATCTTTACGATCCCCTTGAAGCAGATACGGACAGAGGACCGTCTTTGGCCTTCTTTATATCCGCCCCAAGCTGACACATCGCCTTTCTCACATCGCAGGCGATCTTGAATTCCTCTCCGCTCTTCAGCACGACGCAAACATACCAGCTGCCTTTCGTCTGCTTTCCCGCTTTCAAAGCCGCGATCTCCTCCGTCTCAACGATACGGATATCGACGGAGTTCCGGTAAAACAGAAGCCTGCCGTTGAAACGCAGCTCGCCGGAGACGCGTCCGGTATAGGAAGGGATCGCCGCGATCTCCCGCCCGATCCGATCCGGATCCCCCAGCCGGGAGAAGGCTTCC
>CADBOC010000456.1 GCA_902796175.1 Oscillospiraceae bacterium
CGCCGGGGCGGCTGAGGGCAGCCGCGCTACCGGGACGGCAGCTTTCTGCCTCATGGAACACATCGACAAATCCGGATTTGTCGCGCCGAATGCGCGAGAACGCCGCTCAAACCATAGCTTTCCCCCAGCTGCGCGACCTTGCTTTCAGTCTTGTAAATGTTCGGATCCTGTGTTATAATGAAAACAATAAATATGGCTGCAGAGCAAAAGGGCAGAGACGGGGCAGCTTTGCGTAGAACGGGGAGGAACACGCACGGTGTCAGACAAAAGGATGAAGATACGGATCACAAAGAACAACTATACGACCGGATCGCTGGATTTTGAGATCTTTGATCCGGAAGAGGATACATACGGTGTAAAAAACGCTTTTTCAGATGAGAACCGGCTTTTGGCCTTTACGTCTGCGACCCTCCCGACGCGTCAATACGCGGAAGATCTGATGCGGACGCTGCTCTCGACCTATGACCGCATGATCCGGATGGTGGGCGTCGAGATCGTATTCGTCGGTACGCTGGCTGACGCGGCCTGTCTGCGGCAGGCGCTTGAAAAGCTCCGACATCCGGAACAGGATGTGACCTTCGTCGCCGATTGCAAATGGGATCCCGCGGACGTGCTCGACCAACTGGACTCTCTCGTCGGCGCGTACAATGCTGCTTTATCCCGGCTGGCCGAAGCGCCTGTTACGGCACGCGCGTCTAAACTGGTAACCAGCCCTTTCACGATGCGCCCCATCACGGCGGCCGCCCGGTCGAACAACGCAAAGGCCGTGCTCAGAGAGGCGGAAACGATCCGCGGCGGGCTTCTGGACGCGCTGGCTCTTACCGGGAAAACGATCGGTTCCGCCGGGAATAAGGTCCGGAACATCGAAGACTCCATGCGGATCTATGAAACGCAGCGCGCCAATATGGCGGTCGGTTTCTGCAGCCGGTTCGAGACCGTGTTCAAAACCAGACAGACGGCCGTCGCCGGGGCGTATGAAGCGGCGCTTCGGCTACAGCTCGACCGGTACCGGGAACGGATGCAAAGGGATATGAGCAGAGAGGATCTGACCGCGTTCTGTCTGGATTTTCTTTCCGGCTTCCGGCAGCAGGCCGAGGCCTCGATCGCGGAGG
Source organism: Oscillospiraceae bacterium (assembly GCA_902796175.1). Lineage (GTDB taxonomy): Bacteria > Bacillota > Clostridia > Oscillospirales > Acutalibacteraceae > RUG806. Next base: position 1,113 of record CADBOC010000456.1, read on the forward strand.
TTCTGAAACGGTCCTTTTTTGAGGTCTGGGACGGGCTTGCGCCGGAAGTGAGCCGGGATATCTGCCGGCTCACGGAGGCGGAGCGCTGTACGCTTCTGCGCCCCGGCGCGGCTCTGTCTGTTTCCGTAAAACTGCCTGAGACAGGGGCTGACGAGCTGGAGGAGCTGCTGTTCGACGGAAAAAAGCTTTCCAAAACGCTCAGGAGCGCCGTCTCATACAACGCGAAGTCCAAAAAATATACCGTCGATTCCGAAAAATGGGAGGCGCTGTATGCCGACAAAAACGCGTGGATCCGCCGGCAGTACTGCGAAGCCTGTTTTTACGGGGCGCTGAGCACGTTCAAGGGCAGGATCTGTCTGGATGCTTATCGGCACGGCGTTCAGACAACGCCGGACGCGAAGAAGGCGCGGCTGTTGAAAGAGGCGTCGGATTGCCGCGCATGGATCGGTCTGCTCAAAACCTTTTCCGCTGAGATCACGGACCTTGCCCGGGAGCTTGAACAGACGGTCGAAGCCGCGAAGGAAGGAGGCGCTTCCGAATGAAACGGTTCCACCCCATTGTGGACAGACGCTACGACAGAATGCTCGACAAGCTCGGCGAACTGAGAGAATCCGCGATGCAGCGGCAGTTCGGCGAGGAATTCGCGCGTGAAAAGGACGCGTTCCTTCTGGCCAGCAGCATGGAGGTGCTGCAGAACGAGATCCGCAAGACTTACCTGCCGCTGCTGTCGCGGGAATATGTGCCGGTCGAGGTGAAGGAGAAATACTCCTATCCGCACCGGGTGCGCATCTTTCAGGTGACGAAATGGGTCACTGACCGCACGGAGGATCTGCTTGACAAGCTCTCGAACGTCTACAGCGCGCTCTCGGGGCTCGATTGCTCCGTCGCGCTGGTGTTCCGCCGCAAACAGAAGGAGACCCGGGTCTGTTTCGTCATCGCGAACCAGTCGGATGAGAGCATCGACCCGGCCGTGGCGGACAGCCTTGGCGGTATGTTTCTGTCGGCGCTCAGCGGCAATTTTCCGGGGGCGGAGTGCCGCGAGATACTTCCGGAATACGGAGATCTGAGAGACGGCAGCTCCCCCTCGCCGCTCCCCGAGGCGGTCGCCGGGGAATGGTTCGCGGAGGAGAACAGCCGGGCCGTCGCCATGATCACGAACATCGCCTCCGAAAGCTCCGAAAAATTCGTGAGTCAGGGCATCGAAAAGCTGCTCGACGGCGTCGTGCCGCGCACCCGGGCGGAGGAATATACGCTGCTGCTGCTCGCCCAGCCCATGACCGATACGGAGATCGGGGCGGAAAAGCAGCGCCTGAGCGAGATCTATACGGAGTTCAGCCCCTTTGCCGAGGTGCAGACCTCGATGAGCATCAGCGAGGCGTACAGCAGAACCAAAAACATCTCGACCTCCCGTTCCCTGAACGCCGGTTTCGGCGGCAGTTCGGGCCTTGCGACCGCCACCGCGACGACCGGTACCGTAAGCGCAGGAACAGGTGTAAAGATAGGAAAAATCTGGCAGGCGTCCGTCAATTTTGCCGTCAGCACCATGAGGTCGGTCGCAAAAAGCCTGGCAGGGCAGGCAAACGTCGGGGTCGGCGCGCAGAACAGCTACGGGCTTGCCGATACCTCTACCACGACAAAGGGAGAGGCGGTCTCCTCTACCCGCACGAACTACCGCGTGAAAGAGGCGCTTGAGATCACAGAGACCCACATCAGACGCCTGCAGCAGGGCGAAGCACGCGGTATGTGGCAGTTCGCGGCCTACGTGCTTGCCGGTTCCTACGCCGCGGCGCAGAACGTATCGAATATGTACCGTTCCTTAACGGAGGGAGACGATTCATTTCAGGAGACGGAATCGATCAACCTGTGGAACGCCTTCCGCAAAGAGCAGTGCGTCTCCGCCGCGCGCATCCGCCGCTGTCTGAGGCAGTTTACCCATCCCCGTTTTATCCTGCGGGATCTGGAGGAAGCCGGCGGATCGGCGCAGCCGGATGAAACGCCGCCGCCGGGCCCCGACGTGATGGTGCTGCCGCCGGAGGCCGCCGGGTTCACCGCCGTCACAGGCAAAGAGCTCGCCATGGCGATGAACCTGCCCCGGGCGGCGGTCTCGGGTCTGCCCGTGATCGAATGCGCGGCCTTCGGCAGAGACGTGATCGCACAGGGGGGAGCGCTCACGGACGGTACGGGGCGGTATATCGATCTCGGCAGCATATTTCACATGCAGAAAAAGGAAGAAAAACGCGTCCGTCTGGACCCCGCTACGCTGCCGGAGCACTGCTTTGTCACCGGCTCCACGGGCGCCGGCAAGACCACGACCATCACACGTCTGCTGCGTGAGGCCTCGGCGCTCCGGACCCCCGAAGGGAGGCCCGTGCGTTTTCTGGTGGTGGAACCCGCGAAGGGCGAATACCGCCGCAGGATCGGCGCGCTCTCCGGCGGCGAACCTGTATTCGTCTTCGGCACGAACCCCAAAGACAGCTCTGCCGGGCTGCTTCGCATCGATCCCTTCGCTTTCCCGACGGATGAGATCCACATTCTGGAGCATCTCGACCGCCTGATCGAGATCCTGTCGGTCTGCTGGCCGCTCTACGCCGCCATGCCTGCCGTACTCAAAAAGGGCGTTGAGGAGGCGTACGAGGCCTGCGGCTGGGATCTGCTCGATTCCGTCAACCGCAGCGGCTTCGATATCTTCCCCACCTTTGCGGACGTCTGTTCCCGCATCCGCGCCGTGATCGACCGCTCCGATTATTCCGCAGACAACCGCAGCGATTACAAGGGGGCGCTCGTCACACGCCTTGAATCTCTTACGAACGGCGTCAACGGCCTGATCTTCTGTTCCGATCCCGTGCCGGAATCGGTCCTTTTTGAACAGAACGCCGTCGTCGATCTCAGCCGCGTCGGCTCCGCCGAGACCAAGGCCCTGATCATGGGCGTATTGGTGATGAAGCTGCAGGAGTACCGTATGGCGCTCGGCGGCAGCGACAGACCCCTCTGCCACGTTACGGTGCTGGAGGAGGCCCATAATCTGCTCAGACGCACCTCTTTGGAACAGCACGCCGACAGCGGCAACCTGCAGGGCAAAAGCGTGGAGATGCTCGCGAATTCCATCGCGGAGATGCGCACCTACGGCGAGGCGTTCGTCATCGCCGATCAGGCGCCGGGACTGCTCGATATGTCGGTGATCCGCAATACCAACACCAAGATCATCATGCGCCTGCCCGATCTTTCGGACCGCGAGCTTGTCGGCAGAGCCGCCGATCTGAACGACGATCAGATCGTAGAGATCGCAAAGCTGCGGCAGGGCGTCGCCGCCGTGTATTACAACGGCTGGATCTCCCCTGTGCTCTGCTGCGTCGACCGCGTGGAGACGGCGGCAGACGAAGCGACGGCGGCGCGTATACCGGCGTGGCCGGGCGATCCCCGCGCCGAAGCGCTGAGCGAAGCGCTGCGGCTTTTCGTGCACAGGATCGTCCCGGCGGATCTCAACAAATTCCTGCATACGCTATCGCTGGCCCGTCTGCCGGGCGAATTCCGTCGCCGCACTGTCGTCTTCTGCCGGGAAACCTCCGCCGAACGCCGCGACGCGATGCTCCCCGCCCTGTTTTATGAGTTGCTCGACCCCGCGCGCGCGATCCGCGACGCGTCAGCCGAAAAGAAGCCGGAACAGGCCAACAGCCGACTTCAGCGGGAGCTGGGCCTCGACGCGGTCTTCTTCCTGACCAAAACGGACCGGGAAACGATCCTGCTGAATCTGCTGACGGAGCACGTCCGCCGTACAGACAGCGAGAAGACGCTGCTTTCCGATTTTGACGCATATTTTTCAAAAAAACACAACATGTGAGGTAAAACGGTGAAAAACGATATTTTCTCCTCGCCGGCGGAGACCCGGTCCGGCGAGATTTCGGAGCTGTCGCGGAACGCGGAGGCGGATCTGCCGCGCGCGTTCGAACACGTTATCGAAGCCAACGCCGGGCTCCTCGGCAAAGGCATAGAGACTATGTCTTTGGCGCAGGAGGAAACAGGTTCCCAACAGGAGACCGGGCTTGTTGAAGAGAACAATTCCCGGCGCGAGATCGGAGAGGACGGTTTTTATACAACGCGCAAGGAACGGATCGATCATACGCCCGTCGAAGGATGGGAGGGAGAGAGAGGAGAATCCCGGTATATCCCGGCCTCCGAAGCGGCGCAGAAGATCCTCAAAGACAACGGACTGGAGGGGATCGAATACAAAAACGGCGTGCCGGATTTTTCACCCTGCGCCGTTGAATCCGTAGAGATCGACAACATGACGGCCAACAAGTATGAGAATTTCAAACAGTGCCGTGTGAAGATCGCCGAAAAATGGAACGCCGAGGGGCGCGACGGGCGAACGGATTGGACGCCGAGAGACGTTGAACAGTGGCAGAAGGACAATCATTTTTTGATACATGAATGCAGCGACATGAGGACCTGCCAGATGGTCCCCGAAGAAGTGCATAAAGCGTGTACTCATACAGGGGGGCGAATGGAATGCAAGCTCAGAGACAGCAATGTCGAGGATCCCTCGCTGAAAGGAGGCAAGTTCGATGAGTAAGATCAGGATCTGGGGCAGAGA
>CADBOC010000457.1 GCA_902796175.1 Oscillospiraceae bacterium
CGGCGCGGTGTTCTTCGACTCCGTGGCGACGGATAAGGGCGAGGGCAGCGACCTGACCGATTACGTGAACTACGGTCCCGACAACGAGGTCTATCTCGCGCCCGGGCAGTCCATCTCCTTCGCGCTGCAGTGTGAGAACAACGGCAAGGCGATCGATACCGTTCAGATCGGCGCCAAGAAGCTCACGGGCGAAACCGTGGAGCTGACCGCCGCCCACACCGCAGGCGAAGCGAAGACCATCTCCATCGTCGCCTCCTCCGATATGTACTACAACGTCGGCGACGGCCTCAACTGGGCGGAGAACGTCAGCGATATCATCACGCTGACGAACGTCGGCAGAGCGACGGTCTCTATCACGAACGTAAAGATCACCTACAAGGAGATCGTAAAGGTTCAGGCCTCCTTCGCGCCGATGTCCCGAAAGATGGTGAAGCTCGCCGCCACAAGAGTCGACGCGGAGTACATCGCGAGCATGTCCGAATGCTTCCACCACTATGAATATTCCGTCGCCGTTATGCCCACCGAGACCGAAACGGGTATTGTGAACGCGGTATGCAAAGACTGCGGCCACAGCTTTGAGGTCGTGATCCCGTCGCTCGGCTCCGACGGTTACGACGTAGCCGAAAGCGTCAGCGCCACCGCGACAGAGGACGGCTACATCGAGTACGTGTGGGAGGAGGACGGCGCCTCTGCCACGTTCCGCGTGACGGTTCCCGCGCTTGGCGTCAGCGAACGCATCGTGGCGAAATACGCCGGCGACAACGCCATCGACGAAGAGGAAGCTGATACGGATGCTGCCGACGACGATTTCTTCCACAGATCCTACAACAGAGTGACCTCCTTCTTCGCAAGGCTTCTGCAGATCTTCCGGTCTCTGATCGAATATCTCAGAAATCTGTTCTGATCAGAGAGGAGAGACAGGAACGTGAAATCTTCTTACATGAAACCCGCGATCCAATTTGAATCGCTGTCGGCCGGGGCGCCGATCGCCTCAAGCTGCGAGGGTATCGCGAACTTCGCGATGGGCCTGTGCTCGGTCACGATCGACATCGGCTTTGAGATCGAGGTCTTTCAGACCGCCGATATCTGCGCCTATCACGGCCCCGAGGTGGACGATATGGTCTGCTACCACGCCCCCTCCGACAACAACAACATCTTTACGTCATGACCCGGTATTACCGCTTCGGCGCGTCGGTCCTTCGGCTCGACGCGCCGGAATTTCCCGAAAGCGAACAGCTTCGGCGTTTTGCCTGCCGGCCGTGTAAAGCGGACCTCAGCGCCCGCATCCGGTACGCGCCTCAGCCCGTTCTCCCCGCAGGCATAGCGCGGCGCGATGGGGATACCGAACGGTATCAGACGGAATACGGAGAAACCGTCGCGGTCAGAGGCCGCGGCGGCGTTTTGCTTTGGGCCGCCTCTTACGGGGAAGACGGCTGTGTGGACTGCGCCTTCAGCGCTTCCTCCGGCACGCCCCTTACCGCCTTTGTGGTCTCCGAGATCCTGGATCTGCCGCGGCTGCTTTTGTGCCGGGGCGTTTTGGTCCTGCACGCCTCCTTTATCGAGTACAAGGGGCGGGCGATCCTCTTCACAGCCCCGAAGCGGACAGGCAAATCCACGCAGGCGCGGCTCTGGCAGACGAACGCCGGGGCGGCGGTGATCAACGGCGACCGGGCGCTCATCGAGCGGCGCGGCGGCGAATGGTACGCCTGCGGCCTGCCGTATTCGGGTACCAGCGGCATCTGTCAGAACGCTTCTTTTCCGCTTGAAGCCGTTGTGATCCTCTCGCAGGGGGAGCGCAACGTGATCCGCCGCGCTGCCTCCGGCGAAGCCGTGCGCGCGCTGATGACGGGCTGCACCTACGACGCGGCGAGCGAACGGAGTGTATCGGCGTTTCTCAACGCGGCCGAACCTCTCTCACTCGGCGTTCCGTTCTATAAGATGGCCTGTCTGCCGGACGCGTCCGCGGTCGAATGCCTGAAAAACGCGCTTTTCGCGAGAGCGAGATCCGGAGAAAAATAAATGCGGAAACCGCCGGACGTCTGATTTTTCGGAAATTCGGATTTGTCGGGATAAACAATATGCCTGCCGCGCGGCGTTTGCCGACGGTTTATCTGTAGGGGGCGGCTGCAAGACGCCCCGGAAC
>CADBOC010000458.1 GCA_902796175.1 Oscillospiraceae bacterium
CAGATGCAGCTCCGGCGCGAGGCCGATATGCTGCGCGCGCAGGTGGGGGAGCAGGCGAGATCCATCACCCGGCTCGAAACGGTGTACAACCGCACCCGCGCCTTCCGCCACGATATCAAGAACCACATTCTGGTGCTCGATCTCTTGGCGCGGCAGGGCAAAACGGAGGAGCTGCGGGACTATCTGTCGCAGCTTTCCGGCGTGATCGACGAATCGGATTACGTGCGCATCACCGGCGTTTCCGCCGTGGACGCGCTTTTGAACGTAAAAATGTACGAGGCGGAGGCGCAGAGCATAACGACCGCCTTCGACGTTTCGGGCATGGAGCTCGGGGCGGTGGAGCCGCTCGATCTCTGCGTCATCTTAAGCAACGCGCTCGATAACGCCATTGAGGGCTCAGCCGGGATCGAAGACCCGACGGGCCGCTTTCTGCGCGTAAAGATACGGGGCGCGGACGGCTACTGCGTGATCTCGGTGGCGAACCCCTGCGCCAAAGAGCCGAAACGGGGCCAGGACGGGCGCTTTTTAACGGATAAACCGGATGCCGACAGCCACGGTCTGGGGCTGAAGAGCATTGAAAATACGGTAAAAAAATACAGCGGCGAGACGGTCGCAAGGTGTGAGGACGGCGTCTTCACGCTGGTGGTGCGGCTGAACGCTTCGGGAAAAGAGGCAGATGCACAATGAAAGATCAGGCTGTGTACGACGTGCTCATCGTCGGCAGCGGCGTCGCAGGCATGTACGGCGCGCTGCAGTTCGATCCGGGTACGCGCGTACTGATGCTGGCAAAATACGATAAGACCACCTCCAACTCCAACCTCGCGCAGGGGGGCGTGGCGGCGGTGCTCGATCTCACGGACGACAGCTACGACCTGCACGTGAAGGATACCTTCATCGCGGGCCGCCACGAAAACGACCCCGAGGCGGTGGACGTGCTGGTGCACGAGGGCCCCGACGACGTGCGCAAAGCCATGGAGCTCGGCGTGCGCTTTGACCGGAACGCGGACGGCGAGCTGGATAAAACGCTCGAGGGCGGCCACTCCCGCCGCAGGATCGTCCATTACAAGGACTGCACCGGCGCTGAGCTTGTCAGAGGGCTTTTGGCGCAGGTGGAGGCGCGGCCGAATATCACCCTTGCCGAAAATACCGCGCTTTCGGCGCTCAAACGCGTGCGCGGCGGCTTTCGCGCCGATCTGCTGACGGACGAAGGCCCCGTCAGCGTTTTCGCCAGCTTCTGCATGCTCTGCACCGGCGGTATCGGCCGGGTGTACCGCTATACGACGAATCCCAAAAGCGCCACCGGCGACGGCATACGCATAGCCTGGGAGCTCGGCGCTTCCATCAAACACTTAAGCTACATCCAGTTCCACCCCACCGCCTTCAACAGCGAAGACGGCGAGCAGTTCCTGATCAGCGAATCCGTGCGCGGCGAGGGGGCGTACCTGCTCAACTGCCGCGGGGAGCGCTTTATGGATCGCTACGACGACCGGCTGGAGCTTGCCCCGCGCGACGTCGTCTCCCGCTCCATCATGATGGAATCGCGCCGCACGGGGTCGGACCGCTTCTACCTCGACATCCGCCATGAGGACGCGGCCTTTCTGTATGAGCGCTTCCCCGCCATCACGGAGGGCTGCCGCCGCTACGGCGTAGACATCGCGAAGGATCTGATCCCGATCTTCCCCTGCCAGCACTATCTGATGGGCGGCATCGAGGTGGATATCGATTCCAAGACCACCGTGCCGCGGCTTTACGCCTGCGGCGAGTGCGCCTGCACCGGCGTGCACGGTAAGAACCGCCTCGCCAGCAACTCGCTGCTCGAGGCCCTTGTCTTTTCGCGCCGCGCCGCAGCGGACATCCGCCGCTGCATGCAAAACGGCTACCCTGGCGTTGAGGCCCTGCCCGTAGCCCCGCGCGAGACGGGCGGCGCGCCGCTGCCCGCCGGCGTGGTGGATGAGATCCGCGGCATCATGCAGCGGGCCTATTTCGTGATGCCGGACGCCGCCGCCATCCGCTTCGGCTTAAAGCAGATCGACAACATCTTAAAGCGCTTAAAGGGCGGCAAATACGCCTGCACCCGCGAATGGGTGGAGGCGCTCTCCCTCGCCACCGTGGCGTACATCGTGCTCAAGGAAGCAGACGAAAAGATATAAAAGAAAGGCGGTTTGTTTATGTTGCTCCCTTCCTTCTACGTTGACGATCTGATCCGCGCCGCGATCCGGGAGGATATCAACTACATCGACCAGGCGACCGCGTTCGTCATCGACGAAAACGCTGTCTCGAACGCGTATTTCGTGGCGAAGGCCGAGGGCGTGGTCTGCGGCATGGAGGTCGCGAAACGCGTCTTCGAGCTGCTGGATCCCGGCGTGCGCTTCGAAACGCTCAAACAGGACGGCGACCGCGTGCAGAAGGGCGATATCCTCGCCCGCTTTACCGGCAGAACGCAGTACCTGCTCATGGGCGAGCGCACCGCGCTCAACCTTTTGCAGCATATGTCCGGCGTCGCCACCGCCACGGCCGAGGCGGTTGACGTGGTGGCGGGGACGGGCTGCTCCATCGCCGACACCCGCAAAACGACGCCGGGCCTGCGCGCCCTCGAAAAATACGCCGTCGTCTGCGGCGGCGGGCGCAACCACCGCTTCAATCTCTCCGACGCCGCCATGCTCAAGGATAACCACATCGACGCCGGCGGCGGCATCGAAAAAACCGTGGCGCTGCTCAGAAGCCGCGTGGGCCACACCGTCAAGATCGAGGTTGAGACCCGCGATATGGAGGAGGTGCGGCAGGCCGTCGCCGCCGGGGCGGATATCATCATGCTCGACAATATGTCGGCCGACGCCATGCGCGAGGCGGTCGGTTATATCGCCGGGCGCGCGCTGACCGAGGCCTCGGGCAACATCACCGCCGAAAACATCCGCGAAAAGGCCGAAACGGGCGTCGACATCATCTCCATGGGCGCGCTCACGCACTCCGTGAAGGCGTTCGATATCTCGATGAAGATCGAACTGTAAAGTCGGCTGCGGCTGTGAATGCGTCTGATTGTCAGGGAGGGTATTCGATATGCGTATGATCTCCTTTTTCGCCGCGGCGGGACTGCTGATCTCCGTTTTCTGCGGCTCGTTTCTTCCCCCCGCCGGAAACGGCGCGGACTACGGGGGCGGGGCGGACCCGTGGTATTACGCCGACGGCGGCCGTTATTACTACTGCTATTCCGTCGGGAACGGCGTGGGCGTGAAAGAGGCCGCGTCGCCGGAGCTTCTCGCCGCGGCCGAGGGCCGTACCGTTTATACCGCGCCCGAGAGCGGCCCGTATTCCCGCGATTACTGGGCGCCGGAGCTGCATCACATCGGGAGCGCGTGGTATATCTACGTGGCGGCGGACGACGGCGCGAACGAAAACCACCGCATGTACGTGCTGCGGGGCGAGGATCCGCTCGGCCCCTTTACGATGGTCGGCAAGCTCACGGACCCTTCTGACCGCTGGGCGATCGACGGCACGGTGCTGCTCAGCGGCGGACGGCTGTATTTTATCTGGTCCGGCTGGGAGGGGGATACCGACGGCGAACAGCGCCTGTATATCGCCCCCATGGAGGGCCCCGCGCATATCTCCGGCGAACGGGTGTGTATCTCCAAACCCGATCATAAATGGGAAAAGCGCGGCATGTCCATCAACGAGGGCCCCGAGATCCTGAAGGAGGGGAGCCGTACCTTCCTCGTTTACTCCGCCTCCGGCTCGTGGACGGACGACTACTGCCTCGGCATGCTGGAACTTACCGGTTCAGATCCGCTGGATCCCGTAAGCTGGGCAAAATGCCCGCTGCCGGTCTTCAGTAAAACGGAGGGCGCGTACGGCCCGGGGCACTGCAGCTTCGTCAGCTCCCCCGACGGGGCGACGGAATACATCGTCTACCACGCGAACGCGGTCAGCGGCACAGGCTGGTCCGGCCGCAGCGTCCGCATGCAGCCCTACCGCACCGTCTGCGGCGTGCCGGTTTTCGGCCGGCCGTACGGTACCGGAAAGGTCTGCTGAAGCTTAAAGATCAAACCGCGCGAGCGGTTTCCGATTTCGTCTTTCATCTTTCGTCTTTTATAACTTTATGCAGCCCTACCGCACCGTCTGCGGCGTACCGGTTTTCGGCCGGCCGTACGGTACCGGAAAGGTCTGCTGATCATAGAATCAAACCGCGCGAGCGGTTTCCGATTTCGTCTTTCATCTTTCGTCTTTTATAACTTTCTTATACATGGAGGTTGCTCTGAAATGCAATCAAACGTTTATATCGGGATCGATCTCGGCACCTCGTCCGTAAAGCTCCTGGCCGTCAGAACGGACGGGTCGATCGCCGCCGCCGAAACGCGGAGCTACGCCGTCTCCTATCCCGCGCCGGGGTACAGCGAGCAGGCGCCGGAGGACTGGTGGACCGCCGTCTGCGAAGGTCTCAAAGCCCTGACGGCGAAGCTCGATCAGCCCGTGGGGGGCGTGGCGGTCGGCGGGCAGATGCACGGTCTTGTCGTCCTCGACGAAACGGACGCCGTGATCCGCCCCTGCATCCTCTGGAACGACGGCCGCACCGCCGAAGAGACCGCGTGGCTGAATACGGAGGTCGGCCGCGAGACGCTGGTCCGCGAGACCGGCAACATCGCCTTCGCCGGCTTTACCGCGCCGAAGCTCCTTTGGATGAAAAAGCATGAGCCGGAAAATTTTGCCCGCATCCGCAAGATCATGCTGCCGAAGGACTATATCACCTACCGCCTTTCGGGGGCCTTCGTCACCGAGTATTCGGACGCCGCCGGAACGCTGCTGCTGAACGTAAAAGAAAAGCGCTGGAGCGACGTCATGTGTTCGCTCTGCGGCGTAGACGCCGACCGGCTTCCGGCGCTGCGCGAGAGCGCCGACGCGGTCGGCGCCGTAACGCCCGAAGCCGCCGCGGCGACGGGCCTGCCCGCCGGCGTTCCGGTCGCCGCCGGGGCGGGGGATAACGCCGCCGCCGCCGTCGGCACCGGCACGGTGCACGGCGGGGACTGCAACCTTTCGATCGGCACCTCCGGCACGCTCTTTATCGCGGCGGATTCGTATCCCGCCGGGATCGACCCCGCGGTGCATACCTTCTGCCACGCGAACGGCGCGTTCCACGTGATGGGCTGCATCCTCTCCGCCGCCAGCTGCAACAGCTGGTTTGCAGGCGAAGTGCTGCGCGAGACCGATTTCGCCGCCATGCAGGCGAAGATCCCGGCGGATCTCCCCGGGAACAACGACGTCTACTTTCTGCCCTACCTCACGGGCGAGCGCAGCCCCATCAACGACACCGCCGCGAGGGGGACCTTCATCGGCCTTCGTCCCGACACGGGCAGGGAGCATATGCTGCTCGCCGTGATGGAGGGCGTGGCCTTCGCCATCCGCGATACGCTTGAGACAGTACGAAACGCCGGCCTTTCCGTTGCGAAGACGAGCGTCACGGGCGGCGGCGCGCGCAGCGGGCTGTGGCTGCAGATCTTCGCGGACGTGCTGAACATGCCCCTCGAAAAACCCGCCACAGAGGAGGGTCCGGGCTACGGCGCGGCGATCCTCGCGATGACCGCCGCGGGCGTGTTCGGTTCGGTGAACGCCGGGGCGGACGCCTTCCGGCAGGTGCGCGAAACGGTGTACCCCGACCCCGCCCGCGCCGCCCTGTATGAGGCGAGATACCGGGCGTTTTGCAGGATCTACCCGGCGCTCAAGCCCGTTTTCGCGCAGCTCTACGGCTGAACAGGAAAACCCCGCCCTTTTTCAGAAGAACGGTGAATCACAGACCAGAACAAAGAAAGGATAAAAACGTTATGATCAACAACATTCCCGAAGTAAAGCTCGGCATCATCGCGGTGTCGCGCGACTGTTTCCCCATTCTGCTCTCCGAGCAGCGCCGGGCCGCGGTGAAGGCCGCGTTCAGGGGCGAGCTCTATGAATGCCCCATAACGGTGGAAAACGAGCTCGACATGCGGAAAGCCGCCGCCGACGTGAAGGCCGCCGGCTGCAACGCGCTGGTGGTATTCCTCG
>CADBOC010000459.1 GCA_902796175.1 Oscillospiraceae bacterium
ACTGCCGCGGCAGTCTTTTCTTTTTTCCGACACACGTAAAATATTTACAATTTATTCACAAAAATGTCCGACTTTTGATATATAATTTTTTTGGATAATAAACAATAGGAGGCTATCATCATGAAACGCGCACTCTCCGTACTGCTCTGCGCTGTGCTGCTTCTCACGCTCTCACTGCAGGCGTTTGCGCTGCCGCTGAATTCGGGCATCGACGCGCTGCGGGATGAATTCTACTTCGGCGTCGGCCCCGACAGCAACGGCGTTGTGATCGATTACTACGCATTCAAACCCGAAACGCTCAGGCCAGGCGTAAAGTATCCGCTGGTCGTATGGCTGCACGGGCTGATCTCGGGCGGCTATCCCGGCAGACAGATCACGCGCAACGACATCTCTTACTGGGCGAGCGACGAATTTCAGGCGCGATTTGCCGCCGGCGGCGCGTTCATCCTCGCGCCCCGCTCCCCCGAGCCGGTCGCGGACTGGGCCGATTACCTGAAAGCCCCTCTCAAAAACACGATCGACGCCTTTATCCATGAGAACGACGGTCTGATCGACACCACGCGCATCTACATCGGCGGCCTTTCGATGGGCGGAAAGATGACGCTGAAGATGATCGCAGCCTACCCCGAGATGTTCGCCGCGGGCTTCCCCTGCAGCCCCTATTTCGCGCTGCCGGATTCCGTCGCGAAGGGCGTGGCTAACACCCCCATCTGGCAGCTCTCGAGCAAAAACGACGTCTATATGGGCTACAACACCTGGATCAAGCCGGATTGGGACCAGCTTGCCGCGAACTCCAACCGCAAAAACGACATCCGCATCACGATATTCGATACGGCGCTCAAGCCTGACGGCAGCCGCCCCGGCACCACGCACGATACCTGGCACGCAGCCACCTACGACATGTTCATGTTCGACGGCAGGGAATTTACGGGCAGCATAACGCTGAACGGCAACGGCGAACGCGTAACGCTCACCTACCCGAACGGCATGATCTCGTGGCTCAACGGTTTTTCGACAAGCTACGGCACCGCACCGAGCGGCAAAACAGGCATCGCCGGTTTCTTCTACAATCTCTACACCAATTTCATCGCCCTGATCGCCCGCATCGCGAAGGCCCTCGGCCTGAAGGGTATGCTCGGCTGATCAGATCAGAACAATACCCAAAAGAACAAGGATTGCCATTCGGGGATCCTTGTTCTTTTGATATTTATTTCTTTTTTCTGAGGTCCGCCACGCGTACCTTTGTGCCGTCCGGCCGCAGGAGGGTGGTATGATCGAGCTGATTTGTCAGAGAGGCGCGGAACGCCGCCACGTATTCCGCTCTGAGCTTCTGCCGCTCCGCCTGCTCCGCCGGGGTGAGCCCCTCCGGCGTTTTCGCCTTGTGGGCAAGCTCGTTGATGCGGTCGATCTTTTGCTGCGTGATCATGCCTTCGCCTCCTCTTCGGGGGAATAAAATCCGCGGAATTCCGCGGGGTCGATCTCCCTGTCCCAGTCGGCGGGGTCCTCGTCCCCGTCCGCATCCGCTTCTTCCGCGCGCGGGCGCAGCGGGATCTCGGCGTACGCCTCCGCCTTCATGGCGTTTACCCAGACGGAGGGGATAACGTTGAGCGTATAGCCGCAGCCGTTCGGGGTCATCCACTCATGCATCGGCGCCTGGGGCAGCGCGAACGCCTGCATGATCGTCATGATCACGCCGCCGTGGGTGACGATCGCAACGGAATCAACGCCGGAGCGGATCAGCCCGTTCACGATGTCGTAAAACGCGCGCTGTACGCGTTTTTGAAAGGCGCCGTTGCTCTCGCCGAAGGGCGGGGCGGCGTCCTGCCCGCCGACGAGCCACTCCTTGAACGCGTCTTCGTTTTTGAGCTCCTCGGCGGTCATGCCCTCAAACTCGCCGAAATCGTATTCGATCAGCGTATCGAAGATCAGGGGCTGCCGGTCGGGATAAAGGATGCGCGCCGTCTGCAGACAGCGGTTCAGAGGGCTCGAGAGCACCGACTGCACCTCGGGGTATTCGTATTGCCGCCGCATCTCCTCCAGCTGTCTGACGCCGTCGGGCGTGAGGTCTACGTCCGTATGGCCGATGTACTGCCCCTCAACGCCGCCTTCGGCAAGACCGTGGCGGATCAGGTGGATCTTGCACGTTTTCATAAATCTGCCGGCGCGGCCGAACGAGCCGCGCCACCTCCGATCGTCTTTACAAACCGCCTGAAAGCGGTTATAATAAGGGTATTATACACCCAAACAAAAGAACATTCAAGAGGAGAACGGTTTTGAGTATCGCTTTTTCAAACAGACTGTCGCTGCTGCGCCGCGAACAGAACCGCACCCAGCGGGAAGCGGCCGAGGCGCTCGGCGTTTCTCAGGCGCTTTTATCGCACTATGAAAACGGCATACGGGAATGCAGCCTCGATTTCGTCGTGAAGGCCTGCGCCTACTACGGCGTATCCGCGGATTATATGCTCGGCGTCACGCAGGAAAAAAAGCCCTCGCTGTTCGCCGACCCCGAGGGGCCGGAAGAGACGGAGGACGAATTGACGGCGGCAACGCTCCTCAGGGCGCTGTGGTCGCTCTACCGGGCGGAGGAGGAGGCGGGCGAAGAGAGCGCCGGACGTTTTCTGGATTTCTTCTCTCTCTCCGTAAAACGCTATTTTGAACGCCTCTCTCCCGCCGCCGCGTATTCGGCGGAGCTGCTGACGCTCGCCGAAAGCCTGCTTTTGACCCGCGGCGCGCTGCCCTCCGACTTTGCCGGCACCCGCGCCGCGGCGGCGATCGCCGCTGTGGAAGCGAACGCGGACGCCGCGATCCGGCGCGAGCTGCAAAAGCTTGTCTGAATCACCCGCGGCAGACGCGCAGGATCCGGACCGCCGCCAGCAGGACCCACACCGCGACCGCCGCGGCGCGGATCGCCCTGAGGCGTTTTTCGAGCCGCCCGATCGCGAGCGCCAGGCGCAGCGGGTCGCCGGTTCTTACCGTCGGTTCCTCAGGTTTCGCCATGCCCGGAAGCCCCCTCCCTTCTTTCGAATTCCACCGCGTGCGCGATACAGGGGATGCGCTCGTTCTGCAGGCTTGTGAGCGGGCTCATGAGCGCCCCGGTGCCGACGAAGAGGATCTTTTTATACAGCCCCGTCTGCAGGCCGTGCAATATCGCGCTGCTGACCACCGCCGCGGAGCACCCGCAGCCGGAGCCGCCGGCGTGCACGTCCTGCTTATCCGCGTCGTAGATCAGGTTGCCGCAGTCCGCGTGCACGCCCGCAAGGGAGAGGTTCTCCTCCTCCCGCAGCAGGCACAGCAGCAGATCCGTGCCGACGCGCCCGAGATCGCCGGTCACGATCCGGTCGTAATCCGCCGGGCGCGCGCCGGAGGCGGCAAAAAACGCCGTAAGCGTCTCTTTTGCGGCCGGGGCCATCGCCGCGCCCATGTTCGCGGCGTCTTTCACGCCCCGGTCCGTGATCCTGCCGACAAGCCCCCGGGTGATCCGTACTTCTCCCTCTCTGCCGATCACGCACGCGCCTGCGCCCGTTACGGTCCGCTGGGCAGTCTGCGCCCGCTGCCCGCCGTATTCGAGCGGAAAGCGGAACTGCTTTTCGGCGCTGCAGAAATGAGAGGAGGATACCGCAAGGCTTCTTTCGGCCCAGCCGCCGTCCACCGACGCCGCCGCGAGGAGCAGCGCCAGCGCAAAGGTGGAGCACGCGCCGAAGAGCCCCGCGTGCGGGACGCCGAGCGGCTGCATGCCGAAGGTGGTGGCGGTACACTGGTTGAGCAGATCCCCGCCGAAGGCAAGATCGATCTCAGCCGGGGAAAGGCCGCATTTTTCAAGCGCCTTTTCCGCCGCCTGCCTTGTGAGCGCGGCCTCCGCCGCCTCCCAGCTTTTGCTGCCGACGCCGTCGTTGGGATTGCGCACGTCGAACACCGCGCCGAGCGGTCCCTCCCCCTCCGTTTTGCCGACGGCGGCGGCGCCCTCCAGCACCGCCGGCGCGGTACGGAACACAAAATAACCTCTTTGCCGTTCTTTCACGCTTCTCTCCTTCACCGCTCTTATCTCAGAAAGAAATAATAGACGCAACCGTAGATCCAGGCCGCCGCGGTGCCGAACACGATGACCGGCCCCGCGATCGTGAACATTTTTACGGCCGTGCCGAGTACCCTGCCCTCGGTGGAGTATTCGATCGCCGGCGCCGCGACGGCGTTCGCAAAGCCTGTGATGGGCACGAGCGTGCCGGCGCCGGCCGTTTTCGCAATGCTGTCAAAAACGCCGATCCCGGTCAGGGCGGCGGTGAGCACGATCAGCAGAACGGAAACGTAGGCCGCGGCGTTCTTTTCGTTCGCCCCGGCAAGCGTAAAGCGCGTGAACAGCCACTCGCCCGCCGCCGAGATCGCGCCGCCCGTCAGAAAGGCGAAGAGACAGTTTTTGAGGATCGGCGAATCCGGCGACGCCTGCTTTACCCGCAGATCGTACGCGTTATCCTGCATACAAGTAAGACCCCTTTTCGTTTTTTACAGTATGCGCAGGCGTTCCCGTTTTATCCGCAGCGGCGCAAAACAAAAAAAGCCCCCGGCCGGGTACGTTCCCGGTCGGGAGTCTGTATTACGCCGAATGACTCAGTCGCTGATGTAGGGCAGCAACGCAAGCTGGCGGGCGCGCTTGATGGCGACCGTGAGCTCTCTCTGATGCGCGGCGCAGGTGCCGGTGACCCTGCGGGGCAGGATCTTGGCGCGCTCGGAAATGAACTTCCGGAGCTTCATGGTGTCTTTGTAATCGATGAAAGCGGACTTTTCCACGCAGAAAAGGCAGACCTTTTTGCGGCTCTTTCTGTTCATGGGGCGGCCGCCCTTGGATTCTTTTTTATCAAAAGCCATTGCTCGTAACCTCCTGTTAAAATGAATGCGGGATCAGAACGGAAGATCGTCTTCCTCCGCCACCGTGGCGAAATCGCCCGCGCCGGCGTTTGAATAAGACGAGGTATCCGCAGCCGGAGCGCTGTATCCGCCGGCGGGAGCGCCGCCGCCGGATTCTGCCTTGGAACCGCAAAAGCTGACTCTGTCCGCCACGATCTCATACGCCACGCGCGGATTTCCGTTTCTGTCCTGATACTTGCGGCTCTGCAGGGAGCCCTGCACGGCGATCATGGAACCCTTGTGGAAATACTTGCAAACGAATTCCGCCGTCTGACGCCAGGCGACCACGTCGAAGAAGTCTGCCTGCTTTTCTTCCCCGGGACGCGTATAACCGCGGTCTACCGCGACCCTTAAAGAGGCGACGGAAAGACCGGTCGTAGTCGTTCTGAGTTCCGGATCGGCCACCAGACGGCCCATAATGACGATACAGTTCAACATGGTTCGATCTCTCCTTATTCGGGTCTCGCGGTGGTAAGCCAGCGAAGAACGCCGTCGGTGATGTCGTACACGCGGTCAAGCTCGGCGGGGAAATCCACGTTCGCTTCAAACGTATACAGCACATAGTAGCCGTCGGTCTCGTAGTTGATGGGATAGGCGAGTCTGCGCACACCCCATTCGTCGACCCATTCCTCGGCGGCGTCCGTTCTGTTGGCCTCGATCAGAGCGCGGAACTTTTCGACCAGCGCCTTGGCCTTTTCTTCTCCCTCTTTGACGGAAAACACCGCAACGGATTCATACTTTGCCATTTTGTCGCACCTCCTTTTGGACTTTGGCCCCTCATCGGAGCAAGGATGTTGTAAGACTTCTTACAAACAATTCTGTATTTTATCAGCAAAAAAAATTTTTGTCAATGATTTTTTTAAAAAACCTATTCACAAACGGCCTTTTTTATGATACTATCTAAAAAAATGACGAAGGAGCGGAAGAACATATGGACCATTTGCACCAAACCTATACATTCCCGTCAAGGACCGGCATCGGTCATATCTTCGTGCAGAGCCTTGCGCCGGCGGATCCCACCGCGATCCGCTGCGTCATTCAGATCGTACACGGCATGGCGGAGCACACAGACCGCTATCTGGACGCCGCCTCTTATTTCTGCGACCACGGCTGCGCCGTGATCATGCACGACCACGCCGGGCACGGCAAAAGCCATAATGAAAAATACCCCAAGGGCTACTTCGGCGACCGAGACGGCTGGAAAAAGCTGGTTGAGGACGTGTATGAGACAACAAAGCTCGCGAACAAACACTTCCCGGGCAAAAAGGTGATCCTCTGGGGCCACTCGATGGGCTCGTTCATCGCCCGCAGCTACATCGCGAAGTACCCCGAAGCCGTCTCCGCGGCCGTGATCTGCGGCACCTCGGGCAGCAATCCCGGCGCGGCGGCCGGCATCGTGCTGGCGAGCCTGTTCGCGAAGTTCAAAGGTCCCGAGACCCCGTCCCCGCTGATCAACTCCATCGCCTTCGGCTCGTACAACAAGCGTTTTGAGGGCAATACGGGCTTCGAGTGGCTTTCCGCGAACGAAGAGAACGTGCAGAAATACGTGGCGGACCCCGACTGCGGCTTTCTGTTCACCGCCGCGGGCTACGGCGACCTGTTCCGCGTGCTGAAGAGCGTTTCGGGCGCCGACTGGTACGCCGCGGTGCCGAAGGCGCTGCCCATCTACCTGATCGCGGGCGCCGAAGACCCTGTCGGCAACTACGGCAAGGGCGTGACGGAGGTCTTCGACAAGCTCAGAAGCAGCGGCCACACCGAAGTAAGCATGAAGCTCTACCCCGGCCTGCGCCACGAGATCCACAACGAGCGCAGCAACCGCGAGGTCTA
>CADBOC010000460.1 GCA_902796175.1 Oscillospiraceae bacterium
ACACGATGCATCTGACCGACATCAACATCCGGGATCCCTTCGTTCTGCCGGAGGACGGCAAATACTACATGTACGGCACCCGCGGCGAGAACTTCGGGCGGCAGACCGGCGGCTTCGACGTATACGTTTCGACCGACCTTACAGAATGGAGCGGGCCGGAGGCCTGCTTCGATTCGGCGGCGTTCGGCATGAACGGCGGGGTCAACTGGGCGCCGGAGGTACACAAATACCGCGGCCGCTACTATCTTTTCGCCACGTTCACCGGCGAAAACGGCCTGCGCGGCACCTACGCGCTGGCATCCGAGCGCCCCGAGGGGCCCTTTCATCCGCACAGCGACGGCAAGCTGACCCCCGCCGAATGGGAGTGCCTGGACGGAACGCTCTACGTGGACCGGCAGGGCCGCCCGTTTCTTGTGTTCTGCCACGAGCACACGCAGATCCTCAACGGCACGGTCTGCTATGTGCCGCTGACGGAGGACCTGCGGCAGGCCTGCGGCGAGCCGCGCCTGATCTTCGCCGGGGCGGATCCGTTTTATGTGGAAAAGAAGGCGGACCCGAACGCGCACTACGTCACAGACGGGCCTTTTCTGTTCCGGACCGGAACCGGAACGCTGCTGATGCTCTGGTCCACCTTTCCGAACGGATTGTACGCCGAGTGCGTCGCGCGGTCCGACAACGGCGAGATCGACGGGCATTTTGAGCACCTGCCCCCCATCGTCACGAACGACGGCGGGCACGGCATGATCTTCCGGGCGGGCGAAGAGCTGACGCTCACCTACCACTCCCCGAACGAGAGCCTGAAGGAGCGCCCCGTGTTCCGCAGGCTGACCGACGAGGGCGACAGCGTACGCGTTTCTCAGTGACCGCGCCCCCCCGAAATAGAACAGGATCCCCGCGGCTCATTCGGCCGTTCGGGGATCTCTCTTTTTATATCATAACGGTCTGTCGGGCCGCCGCCGCTTCCAGGCCGACCGAAACGCGTAGGATGTATCTCGCGTCCCCGGCCGTTACGGCCCCGTCGCCGTCGCAGTCCGCGGCGAAAAAGGCCGTGGATTTGCCGCAGCCGCTTTTTCCCACCAGGCCCACGATCCTGTTCTCGGGGAACGCCGCCGTAAAGCCGCGCAGCACCGGTTCGCTTCCGTAGGAGAAGGTCACGTTTTCCATGGCGGCGCCGCGGTAGACGATCGGTTCGCAGCCGGTCACGTCTTCCGTTTCCGGCTCCTCATCCAGAATGGCCAGCACCCGCGCGCCGGAGGCCGCGGTCGCCTGCAGCGTGGTTCCGAGGTTCGCCGGCGCCGTCACCGGGCCGAAGGAGGACATAAGCGCGACGAGCGGGATCATCTTCTTCCGATTTACAGAAGTAAAGAAGCACGCGAAGCTTCAAAAGATCCGCGTCGATCATTTTGTCACTCCGATCCTGTTCAGCAGAGTGTTAGCAATTGCTAACCTCATTTTTATTATACACCTCCCCGCGCTGTTTGTAAACAGCAAAATCGCCCGTTCGGCCCCGCAGGTTGTTGCGGCGGCGCAACAAAACGCCGCGTTCGGCCGGCATTGCCTGATTTCATAGCTTTACAAACCGAAAGCGTTGTGATACAATGATATTAGCAGACGCTAACCGCATTGACGGAAACAGCGCCTCATCATACGGAACCGAAAAGAGGTAAAACATGTTCTGGGATAACGCAGCGGGCGTATACGACGTGTTTGTCAACGTCATCAACGCCAAAACACATAAGCGGCTCAGGGAGATCGTTTCCGCCCGGATCGGCTGCCGCGACAGCGTTCTTGAATGCGCCTGCGGCACGGGCATGCTCTCTGCCGTGATCGCGGCAAGGTGCCAAACGCTGACCGCGACGGATCTCTCGCCGAAGATGCTGGCGCGGGCCAAAAAAAACTGCGCGGCGTTCGGGAATATCACGTTCGAAACAGCGGATATTACGGCGCTTCCCTTTTCTGACGGCA
This sequence comes from Oscillospiraceae bacterium, assembly GCA_902796175.1. Classification (GTDB taxonomy): domain Bacteria; phylum Bacillota; class Clostridia; order Oscillospirales; family Acutalibacteraceae; genus RUG806. The sequence continues at coordinate 1,966 of CADBOC010000460.1, forward strand.
GCTTTGACAAGGTTGTCGCCGGAAACGTGCTCCATCTGCTCGATACCCCTCTCGCCGCGCTGGAGGAGCTCGACCGCGTGCTGAGACCCGGCGGCACGCTGATCATCCCCACCTATATGAACCGGGACAAAAAGGGCGACGGCGGCGCGTTCGTCTCCGCTGTGGGGAAGGCCGGCGCGGATTTCAAACGGGAATTTACGGCAGAGACCTACCGTCAGTTCTTTCTGGACGCCGGCTACCGGGACGCGGCCGTCACCCTCGCCGACGGGCGCGTGCCCTGCGCCGTCGCCGTGATGAAAAAAAAGGAGGCTGTATAAATGGGACTGTTCAGGGATTATCTGAATCAGACGCGAAAGCCGGAGGGCATTCTCGGCAGGCTGATGCTGGAGGGGATGAATCCGGGCCACGCGAAGCCGGCGGACTGGGGCATGACCTTTCTTCCGCCGACCGGGCCGGAAACGGTCGCGGATCTCGGCTGCGGCGGCGGCCGGAACATCGGCGAGCTGCTCAAACGCTATCCCCGCGCGAAGGGGACCGCGGTCGATCATTCCGCTTTATCCGTAGAAAAAGCCGGGGCGTACAACCGCGCCCTTGTCGGGGCCGGGCGCCTGACCGTGCTGACCGGCGACGTATCGGCGCTGCCGCTGCCATCGGAGGGCTTCGATCTTGTTACGGCCTTTGAGACCGTCTACTTCTGGCCGGGGCTTGCACGCTGCTTTGCCGAGGTCGCGCGGATCCTCAGACCGGGCGGCTGCTTTCTGATCTGCAACGAATCGGACGGAACGGACCAAACGAGCCTGCGGTTCGAGCGGATCATAGACGGCATGAAGAACTACACCGGGGAGGAGCTTTCTTCGGCGCTGCAGGCGGCGGGCTTTGCGGAGATAACGGTCAGCCGCCATGCGAAAAAGCCGTGGATCGCGGTGCTCGCGAAAAAAGGGCGGCCGGCGGAAAAGGAGACGGGATCTGTATGAAATTCTGATCGCGCTGTACAAAGAGGCGGACTCCCGGCCGGACGAAGAAACGCGCAGGGGCCTCGTGCGCGCCCTGGCGTACTGCCCCCTGACGGTCAAAGCCAGGGCGGGCAAAAGCGCG
>CADBOC010000461.1 GCA_902796175.1 Oscillospiraceae bacterium
GAGGAGGCCGGCATGGGCTGTACGCTGGAGGCGTACGACAACTGCCTGCTGATCCGCGCGCGCAACTTCATCGCCGGCGAATGGCTGCCGAACGCGTATAACATCCCCCTGCGGTAACTGTTTTCCCGCGATCCGATCCCGTGACCCGTAAAATAAAAACAGGAGGCGTTTATCATGAAGAAAACGCTCGGCATCCTTCTCTCGGCGCTGCTCGCTTTTCTGTGCCTGTCTCCCGTTTCTGCAGCCGGGGCGCACGAGCACAGCGGCCCCCTGGAAGCCCTGAGAACCGAAGCCGGTCTGCAGACGCCCTGCTGCGGCGTATTCCGGTGCAGCGCCTGCGGCGGGACCTACGAAGCGTCGGTCACGCCCGCGGACGTCGGCATGCCCATCGTGAAAACGACGGGCTCTCTCGCCGGGATCTCAAAAGAGAACAAGGTGACCGTGAACGTCGCGTACAGCGACGGCGCGATGCGCTTTGAGAGCGCCGCCACGCTCAAGTGGCAGGGCGGCACCTCGCTCAGATACGCCAAAAAGAACTACAACATTCAGTTTGTCAAGGAGAACGGCTCTAAAAACAAGGTGGAGCTTATCCCCGCCTGGGGGCGGCAGAGCAAGTATACGCTCAAGGCCAACTGGGTGGATTTTTCCGCCTGCCGCAACGTGGTATCTGCGAAGCTCTGGGGCGAGATCGTGCATTCCCGGGTAAAGGACGACGCGCTCGACTCGCTGGTGAACGGCGGCGCGGTGGATGGCTTCCCTGTGCTGCTCTATCACAACGGCGACTTTCAGGGCCTTTATACGCTCAACACACCGAAGGATAAGTGGATCTTTGATATGACCGGCGAAAATCCCCGCGAAGGCCTGCTCTTCGGCGAGGTATGGTCCGATTCCGTCAACCTCAAAGAGCCGATCGCGGATGTGAACGACCCCGCGGCCTCCGGCTGGGACGTGGAATACTGCTCCACCGAAGAGGACGCGGACGTCGGGATCGCGTGGCTCGGCGAGGGCATGAACGCCTTCATCGATTTTCTGAAGAACAACGACGGACAGGCTTTCAAAGACGGGATCGGCCGGTATACGGACGTAGACCGCTGCGTCGACTACATGCTCTACGTCTACTTTATCTGCGGCGTGGATAACGTGGGCAAGAACATCCTGTGGGCGACGTGGGACGGCGTGAAATACCTGCCCTCCGCCTACGATATGGACGGCGTCTGGGGCATGCTCTGGAACGGCGAATTCCCCGATATCATTCCGGGCTGGAGCAGAGAGACGCCGCTGCGCGACAACCTGCTGTTTACCCGTTTGCTCGCGAACTTTCACGACGACGTCGTCGCCCGCTACGTTCAGCTTCGGGAGGATGTGCTCGCTTACCGCAACATCGAGCGGCAGTTCACCTCCTTCACCCGGAAGATCCCCGCGTTCGTCTACGCGGCGGAGCGTGAAAAATGGCCGGATGAGCCGAATCAGGATCTCAACGGTCTCTCGCAGATCCTCGATTTTGCGGCCCGGCGCATCGAAAGTCTGGATACGGCCTTCGGCGTTTCGGTGACCGAAAAGACCGAAAGCGCCTACCGCGCCGCCTTCGCCTGCGAGAACGGCGCGCGCGTTTACGTCTATCCGTCGCAGAATTACGCCGAAGCGCCCGTACGCGCGGCGGCGGCCTGGTCCGTGAACGGCGAGACCGGCGAACTCACCAAAACCGACGGGCAGATCCGTTTCAGGGTGGACGCGCCGGAGGGATATACCGCCGAGATCGGGATCGAGCCGCTTGACGGGTACAAGAACCTGAAAACGCCCGCCGAGACCGGGGAGGCGAACGTCTACCGCGTTACAAAGATCACAAAGGATCTCACCGTGCGCGTGCGCCTGACAGAAGACGCGTCTGAAGCGGAGGGCTACGCCGTGCGTTTTGTAACGGACCCCGGCGCGGAGGTCTGGGTATACCCCGGCTCCGATTACGCCCAGCCCGCCGTTCAGACGAACAGCGCCGTTTCCGCCGATCCTTCCACCGGCGTTCCGACGAAGACGGACGGGCAGGTGAATTTCCGCCTTGCTTCCGCCGAGCCGTACGATTACGAGATCGCCGTCTCGCCGGAGCTCTATAAGAATCTCAAAGGTCCCGCCGAGACCGGGCAGCCCGATACCTACCGTATCACGAAGATCGCGGGCGACCTCACCGTGACCGTCCGCGCGCGCCCCCATACCCACGTCTGGGGGGAATGGATCGTTCTGCGCGAGGCGACCGAGACCGAGGAGGGCCTCAGGCAGCGCGTCTGCCTCGGCAATTCCGGCCACGTGGAAACCCAGACGATCCCGAAGAAGGAGCCCGGCGGCGGTAATTCCTTCCTCGATTTCTTCCGCCGCGTCGTCGAGTGGTTCCGCTCCCTTTTCGCCCGCGCAAGGGCGCTGTTCGGGGGCTGAGGGGACAAAAAAGGTATAAAAGATGAAAGATGAAAGACGAAAACGGGGCCCGCGGCCGGCATTTTAAATGGCGCTTTCAGCGCCGCGGCATGCCGGGCAGAAGAGATTGCCGTAGGCTGGGCGCGGCGTCCCCGACGTGCCGGCGCCCGGTTCTCTTATGCAGACGCGCCCTGATTGAATCATCTTACGGACCGTATCAAAACAAAACGGATCGAAAAAGACAAGGCTCCCCGAACGGGAATGTTCGGGGAGCCTTGTCTTTTTGCGAAGCGGCGGAACGCCGCCCTGGTTGCATCGGCGCAGAATGCTCAGCAGTTGGGTTCATCCTTGCCGAGGCCGAAGAGGCGCAGAATCTTTTGGATCAGATTTCTGAGCCAGTCGAGGAAGCTGATGCGGGTATCGGCGTTGGCGCCGCCGCCGTCGCCGGGCGTATCGGGGTTCGCCGGCGTATCCGGCGTCGTGGAGCCGGTGTGGGGGATCACGGAACCGGCCTCCACAAGCTGACCGCAGGCAAGGCAGTATCTGTCGCCGGAGTAGCCGTCCGCGGTCCCGGTCGCGTCGTGATAGCCCATCAGCCGGATCTCGCCCGCGTGGTTATCGGGGTTCAGACTGCCGGTTTCCGCCTTCTTTGTATCGCCGCATGCGCACTGATAAACGGTGTAGGCTTTGGAAACGCAGGTGGCTGCGCCGGTCTCGACAATTTCGGAATAATCGTGCGTATGGCCGGGATCGGCGGGGTCGGTGAAATAGCCGGTTTCCACGGTTTCGCCGCAGGCGGTGCAGATCTTATCGCCGCTGTAGCCGCCAAGCGTTGCGGTGGCTTCTCTCGCTCCCACAAGGATGATACTGCCCGCGTGGTTATCGGGGTTTACTTCGCCCGTTTCGGTGCGCTCGGTTTCGCCGCATTCGCACTGCTTCACAATATAGGCTTTTGCGATACAGGTTGCTTCACCCGTCTCGATCACGGTATCAAAGCTGTGGACGTGCGGGGTGA
>CADBOC010000462.1 GCA_902796175.1 Oscillospiraceae bacterium
GAAAACCCTATTTTTTCTGGGAAAAGGGATACTTGTTATTCGGCTAAGTGAAGGAAAAACAAACTCAGCTGATGCCTATACTATTTCATATAAACACGATGCCAAGTACTCGGAATTGCCCTGGGCAATCAATGCTCTTGGACAAATACTGGGAATAAAACAGCCAATTGATGTTGATTTAGATCGGGATCGTTACCAGATATATGAACAGTATATTCAGTTAGAAAAAGAAGATAGTTTAGCTGCTCGTTTTCCCGCCATTGCTAAGCAATGGCATCCAACAAAAAATGGAAAGCTGACTCCGGAACAAGTGTCCTTTGGTAGTCAAAAAAGAGTGTGGTGGTTAGGCGCATGCGGGCATGAGTGGCAAAGCACTGTTTCAAGCCGTACAACTAGCAATTCTGGTTGTCCTGTATGTAGCGGGAATCTTATAGTGGCTGGTATTAATGACCTGTTAACAAAGAATCCTTTACTAGCAACAGAATGGGATTTTGAGAAAAATGGGGATTTAACCCCTTCTGAGGTATCCCCCTTTTCACACAAAAAAGTCTGGTGGAAATGTTCTAATTGCGGAAATAGTTGGCAAGCAGTTGTGAAGAACAGAACATATGGGGGGCATTGCCCCGTATGCTCAAGAAACATGCGAAAAAGAAATAACAGCAATCACTCTAACGCAAAGAACTAGGATGGTCTTTCTTATGGATTATAGAACTCTAGAAAAAAAGAATGAATTGGAACTCATATCCTTTCTCAGGCCATTTTTTGATAGCGAAAATGAGACGCGTTCATTTTTGCAGTCCATATATAAATACGATTGGAATAACCGTATTCCAAGGCAAATGATTAACCAAATATATCGTTTTATTACCTTAGCTTCCCGGATTGACCAAATCTGGCCTGTACGGGATGGATTGCGTATTGTATTTATTAAAACGTGTCTAGAGTCACTATTTCATTTGAGTGGTTTGGATAAAAATGAGAAAAAGCAGTTCTATTCTGTATTTGCCGATTGCTTCAGCGATGAAGGGAAAAAGTGCATTCTGTCTCGTTTTCGCTTATTATCATATACTGACTATATCAACGGCGTTCAATTCGATAACAGTTATAGCCTAACGATCTCTGATTTTTTAGAAATTATTAAATCTGTCAGAGACAGAGTTGTCCATGATGGCGAATACTGGAGCATACAATTGTTTGCATATGGGGACGACCCTGAAGTGAATTGGATAACTTCATTTTCAACGACGGAGAAATTGTTAGCGAACAGAACGCTACCAAATCACGGGCGTAATACAGATTACTATTTTGAAACATCACTGTACTATGAGGATTTTAAGTTCTATTTTGTTGAGGCGTGTATAAACTATGTAAAAGCATATATTAGCAAATTACCAATATGCGAAACTCCTCTGGATGAGTGCACCCCCTATGCCAATTGACCCCCTTAAAGTGAAATGCACCCCCCTGAACAGGCGGTGCACCCCCCTACGGGAAATTCTATCAAAACCGTGAAACAAATCCAAAAAAAGCCGCAGATCCTTGAAATACCAAGGTTTTGCGGTTTTTTTCTAAAAATAAAACCGAACAAATGAGCAAAAAACGCCTTGGAGCAGATCCGGGGCGTTTTTGTTTTGCAGGAAAGGAGAGCGAGAAAATGCCCAGAAGAGCAAAGAAGATCCTTGCGGCGGCCGCGGCGGTTTTATGCCTGTTCGGCGCGGCCGGGTGCAGCGGCGTAGGGACGCGGCCGAAGCCGGAACAGACGCCGTTATACGCCATGCTCAGAATGCCGGACGGTCAGGTGATCGAAGGCCCGGCCAACGGTTATTATTTCTCAGGTGAAAGCGTGCTGCTCGAATTTTCGGACGGAAGCAGCTACAAAACGTCAATCGTGAACTGCTGCCTTTTCCGGAACGCGCCGGGCGCGGAATAAAGAGAAAAAGCGCGGCAAAAGAGTCCCCTTCAGGGGGCGGTGGTCTGAAGGCTGCAGGGGAAGCGGCGCGGCGCGCGCGAGGGCGGCCTTCGCAAAATGCGGTGGCGGGGAGTACAGCGGGATCTGTCGAACGGCGCGGCAAGTGGACAGTGGACAGTGGGTAGTGGACAGTAGACAGTGAAGGACTACGCTTCGCCCGTAGCCGGATTTATAAAGGCTCGGAGGGGGTTAGGGGGCGTTCTCCCTGCGGCGGCGTGCCGGCATGTCGGGGAAGACGTGCCCTATGGAGGGAAGGCGGCCGCCGTGCGCTGCGCCTGCCGCGCTGATCGACGTTTACGGTGAGGGCGCGGGCGCTGCCGCCTGCGGGATGTACGCCGCGACGGCGGAGGCTTCCGGCGGGGCGTCAGACCGGCTGAAATGGCTCCTCTGCCGGACTTCGGCGAGGTGGCAAAGTTGTTATGCGGCGCGTTCAAAAAGACTCGGAACAGGTCGTTCTGAGCGCCGTCGGCAGTCTCGTAAAGCAGGTCGGCGCGTTCTACAAAAAAAGAAACGAAGACGCCTTCGGGAAGATAGTCTGCTGCGCAGGTTTTCCGAAAATCGTCCGCGAGCAGTCCGGCGCCGACAGCAGGTCTTTCTTCCGCCTTCAGTGCGGCGCGTTCTCCGTTTGCGGGAACGTTGCTGCCTGCACCGGCCGTCTCAAGCTCGCCGGTTTCGACGCGATCAACAAAGAGGTCCGGCGCTGATTGCGCTTGTATAAACACGGAAATATCAGCAGATTACAAGAACTGCTAAAAGCGTTGGTCTGGTAACCGGCGCAGGAGTTCGAGTCTCTTCTTCTTCGTCAAGCAAAAAAAACAGCCCTTAGGGTATTTTTTTGTTTCATGCGCTGATGTTTTGTGTTATAATCAAGATATATTACCCGGTTGTATGAAACAGCAGGGCTTTGGTCTCGGGATCTGAAGCGGCTTGCCGCCGTTCGACCCGGTATCTCATCCGGCGGAAAAGGAGGAAACCGTATGGATAAGATAAACGGTTCACTCATCATGATGTGCGCTTTTTTCTCTCTTATGCTGATCATGTCGTTGTTCGGCAGTCCGCAGTGGCGAAAGGGAACTACCGCGAAACGCGCGTTTCTGATCATGTTTTTTACTTTGATCGAGCTGCTTTGCGAAGGCTCCGCGTATCTTTTCTTCTTTGATAACGGTGCAATGTTCAGCCTGCTCAGCACATGCGCGGGCATTGTTTCATACATAGTCGCATGGTGTTTTGTGTTGTTTGTCGTTTCACAGGTACGGATCTCGCGATCGTTCAGGCGTGTGATCCTGGTGATCGTCGGTTTTGAGAGTCTTGCCGGGATCATTCTCTATCTGCTGAATTATATACATCCCTTTATATATGATTTTCAGAGCGAGACTTATATCTTCAAAGAGGGATATATAATCTTTTCTGTTCTGAATTATGTTTCTTTCTTTGTTGCTCTGATCCTTCTGCTTTTCAGAGGCTCAAGTATGGCGCTCCGGGACCGGATATTCTTTACGCTTGTTCCGCTGCTGCCGCTTACGGCATATCTCTGGGATCATCTGATCCCCGGGCTTAACTCATGGTATCCGCTGGAGTTTGTTGCCATGGCCGCGGTTTATATCCATTTGATGTTCGTGATGGCGGAAGAAGCGCAGCATAAGATCGATCGGCTGGAGCTCAGGCGCGTCAAGGCGACCCTTGAGCGGATCAAGCCGCATTATATCTACAATGTGCTTACAAGCATTTACTACCTTTGCGATCAGAACGTCGGAACGGCAAAGGAAGCGATCCGTTGTTTCTCGGATTATCTTCGCGAGACGCTGAATATGATGGAAGAACATGATCTGGTACCCTTTTTGAAGGAGCTTGAGACAGTCCGTAATTATCTGAAGCTGGAAAAAATGCGCTTCGGGGAAAAGATAAGCGTTCGGTATGAGATACAGGCCGAGGATTTTCTGCTGCCGCCGTTCTCTTTGCAGCCGCTGGTAGAGAATTCCGTCAAGCACGGCGCGGCGAATACGGATCTGAAAGGCGAGATCGTGATCGCAAGCCGCGAGAAACCGGATCGCTACGAAGTTTCCGTAACAGATACATTTGAAGGGTTTACGCCTCCGTCCCACGGCTCCGGAGAAGGATCCGCCACAAGGTATATACGGGAGATCCTCGCCCTGACGGTGAACGGAACGCTTGAGATCAGGATCGCCCCGGGCAAGGGCGCCGTGTCGGTCATCACGATACCGAAGCAAACCAAATCAAATACAGGATCAGATGATCATGATCATACAGATCATAGAAAAGAAAGAAGGTAGCTTATGATGTATCCGCAGCAGTATATTTCCGCTTCTGAGCGCGTGAATTCCTATCAGGAATTTGTACCCGCGCCATATTTCAGAAAGGTATTCATTGCGCAAGCCGGCGCGTGCAGGCTGCGCGTGACGGGGCTGGGCTTTTATCGCCTGTGGGTCAACGGTCAGGAGATCACAAAAGGGCTGCTTGCCCCCTATATCTCGAATCCGGATGATATCGTGTATTTTGACGAGTATGACATCTCGCCTTATGTAAGGCAGAACGAGAGGAACGCGCTCGGATTCCAGCTTGGCAACGGGATGCAGAACGCGCCCGGCGGGAGCATATGGGACTTCGATAAAGCCCGGTTCCGCGCCGCGCCGAAGCTTGCGTTTATCCTTCAGAACGGCAGCGAATCAATCGTTTCGGATGAAAGCGTGAAAACCGCGCCCTCGCCGTTGTATTTTGACGATCTGCGCGCCGGCGTTCGGTACGACGCGCGCAGAGAGATCCCCGGCTGGGCTCTGCCGGATTTTGAAGACGAAGACTGGGCAAACGCGATGCTTTGTGAAGCGCCGCGCGGTGAATGCCGGCTGTGTGAAGCGCCGCCGGTGCTGCCTGCGGGCGTTATGCTGCGGGCTGTGTCGATCCGTCCGGGGCGTCTGAGAGATTATACCCCCCGACACGATGTGCCGCACGTTTCGGTCGCGGAGGACGCCGCCGACGGCAGGGAAGGCTATTTATATGATTTCGGAAGAAACAACGCCGGGATCGTGCGTTTGAAAATAAACGGCAGACCGGGGCAGCGCGTCGTGATGCAGTTCGGCGAGCTCCTTACAGACGGGGAGCTTGATTATAACAACATTAATTTTTATCCCGACGGATTCTCACAGCGAGACGTTTACGTCTGTAAAGGAGGAGACGAAACCTTTGAAACGCCGTTTACCTATCACGGGTTCCGTTACTGCCTTGTGATGGGGATCGATGCCCGGCAGGCGGCGGATGATCTTTTGACCTACGTCCTCTGCACTTCGACTGCAGAGGAGACAGGCCGTTTTCATTGCTCGGATGAAACGGCGAATACGCTATATGAGATGTGCGACGCGTCAGACCGTTCGAATTTCTACTATTTTCCAACCGATTGCCCGCACCGTGAGAAAAACGGCTGGACGGGCGACGCCGCGCTTTCGGCAGAGCATATGCTGATGACGATGAACGTGGGCGTCAGCTATAAGGAGTGGCTTCGCAACATCCGCGCGGCGCAGCGGGATGACGGTTCTTTGCCCGGTATCGTTCCCACCGGCGGATGGGGGTTCCAATGGGGCAACGGCCCCGCCTGGGACGCGGCTTTGATCTTTATCCCGTACTTTACCTACGTCTACACCGGCGACCGTCAGATCCTTTCTGAAAACGCGCAGGCGATCCTGCGCTATCTGCGTTACGCCGAAGGAAAACGGAAGACAAACGGATTGGTCGAATACGGCTTGGGGGATTGGTGCCCCATCGGCGATGATATGAAGCCGTCGCTGGAGTTTACCGACAGCGTTACCATTATGACCTGCTGCGAGAAGGCCGCGTTCATTTTTGACGTGCTCGGCCTTGAAGAAGAAAAACAGTACGCTATGCGGTCGTATCGGGAATTGCGGGATGCGATCAGAACGCATCTGATCGACCTGAAAACGTGCGCTGCGGATACAGACTGCGAGACCAGCCAGGCGATGGCGCTGTATTACGGCGTTTTTGACGAAGCCGAAAAAGACAAAGCGGCAAAGCGTCTTGTAGACCTCATCCATAAAAACGGTGATTTTCTCGATACGGGGATCCTGGGCGCGCGGGTGATCTTTCATGTGCTGAGCGCAGTCGGGGAGGGCGAGCTTGCGTGGAGGATGATCACAAGAAAGGAATATCCGTCTTACGGCGCCCTGATCGGCTTCGGCGAGACGACGATCCCGGAATGCTTCGACCTGCCCGGGGACGGGAACTGCTCGCACAACCATCATATGTACTGCGATATCAAGAACTGGTTTATCTCCGCGGTTGCCGGTCTTCGCTATAACCCGGATGGGAACGATCACCGCCGCGTTCTTGTAAAACCGGATTTTATCAGAGCGCTCGCTTACGCGGAAGCAGCCTACGATTCTCCCGCGGGGAGCATATTTGTTCGCTGGGAACGGAAGGAAGACTCGATCGATCTGCTTGTTCGTACGGACGAAGGCATCCGGGCGGAGATCCTGCTGCCGGACGGAACGCGTCTGCTCCATACAGGAGAAAAGACGTATACCTGCCTTTCTGTCGACCGCAGCGTTTCA
>CADBOC010000463.1 GCA_902796175.1 Oscillospiraceae bacterium
GAGCATATTCAGCACGTTCGTATAGCACAGCTCGTACTGCAGCGTGAAGGCGATCACGTCAAAGTCTTTGATCGGATCGCCGCTTTCGAGCGCGTAAAGCGGCAGCCCGTTCGCGCGCATCTGCTCCTCCATATCGGGCCACGGCGCGAATACGCGCTCGCACCAGGTATCCTCCCGCGCGTTCGCGAGCGAATACAGGATCTTGATGCCGAGGTGCGACATGCCGATCTCATAAGAATCCGGAAAGCAGAACGCCATACGCATATCGACCGACGACGGGTCTTTGATCACGCTGTTGAGCTCCCCGCCCGTATACCGCGCCGGCTTTTGCACCAGCGGCAGGATCTGTTCCAATGTTCTGTCCATATATAATCACACGACCTTTGCCGATACTATCCTATTGAAAGAATTATGTAATTATACCATAGATCGCGGCGGAATGCAAGAGCACGGCGGGCAAAGCCCGCCGTGAAAGTTATGAAGTAATTCTATTCCCCGTACTGCGCCACGATCTCTTCGGCTACGGCGCGGCGGGTCACGCAGCGGTCCATCGCCTGTTTTTCGATCAGGCGGTGCGCCGCGGGCTCATCGAGCCCTTTGTGCCGGATGAGCAGCCATTTTGCCCGGTTCACCACGCGGATCTCCGCCATTTTTTCTTCGAGCGACAGCGTTTTTGTCTCGTTCTTGCGCAGGCGTTCCCGCGCGGCGCCGAGCCACACAAGGGCGGTTCTGAGCGCCTCGCGCGTGTTCGGCTTGCGCAGCACGAACACGCCCTGCCCCGTCACGCGTTCGCCGATCTGCTCCGCCGTTTCGGCGCCCGCCAGCAGCAGCGCTACCGCGCCGCCGGAGGACGCGTCCGATGCGAAACGGATCCCGGCGTCGTCCGGCAGCGGAGAGTTGACGATGACCCAATCGTAGCTCTGGGCAAGCAGCAGTCTTTTGGCGGCGCTCACGCTCCCTGCGTGCGTCACCTCGGCGCCGCCGGTCAGCGGCAGCATCTCGCCCAGCGCGCGGTTCAATCCCTCTGAAGCGCTGACCAGCAGCACCCGGTAATACCGATCCATAAAACACCCCCGGCGCGGCGTTGAGCCGCGAGAAAAAACAGAACAGAGCTTACAGCTTGCAGTAAGGCGAGATCACCGCGTTCGGCAGCACCCCGCGCAGAAAAACGCTTTCCCCCGCGACGCGTTTTGCGTGGGTCAGGCTGCCGGGCAGGCGCTGAAACCGGGAAAGCGTCTCGGAATCCGCTTTGAACAGATTGATATCCGCGGCGGGCGGCGGGGTAAGCCCTCGCTCGATGCCGTCCATCGCGGCGGCGATCATGAGCGTGAAGGCGAGATACGGGTTCGCGCCGGGATCCGGGGAGCGCAGCTCCATGCGCCGCAGCTCGCCCTCCCCGGCGGGGATGCGGATAAGCTGCGAGCGGTTCTGCCGGGACCATGAGACGAAACCCGGCGCTTTGTTCCTGCCGAGACGGCGGTAAGATTCCTCCGTCGGATTCAGAAAGGCCGTCATCTCCTGAACGTGCGCGAGCACGCCCGCCATGGCCGCAGGCAGCACGTCGGAGCCATCCGCCGCGGCGACGGAGAGATTGATATGAAAGCCGTTGCCCGGCGCGCCCGTCATGGGCTTCGGCGAGAAATCGGCGTGATAGCCGCCCCGGTGCGCGACCGTTTTTACCGTGGTCTGAAAGAGCTGCGCCTGATCCGCCGCCTTCAGCGGATCCGCGTAGCGGAAATCGATCTCATTCTGCCCGGGGCCTTCCTCATGATGCGAGCTTTCGGGCAGCACCCCCATCTGCTCCAGAGTAAGGCAGACCTCTCTGCGCACGTTTTCGCCGCGGTCTTCCGGCGCGATATCCATATAGCCCGCGTTGTCGCAGGGGATCCCGGTCGGCCCGCCGTTCTCATCCAGACAGAACAGATAGAATTCCTGCTCGGCGCCGAAGCGGAAGGAATAGCCCTTTTTCTCCGCGCGCAGCACCGCGTTCTTCAGCAGAGCGCGGGTATCCGCCTCAAAGGGGCGGCCGTCCGGGTAACGTACGGCGGCGTTCATGCGCACCACCCTGCCGTGCTCCGGCCGCCATGGCAGCGCCGTGACCGTATCCGGCTCCGGGAACAGCAGCAGGTCGCTTCGCTGCTCGTCGCCGAAGCCCGCGATGGAGGAAGCGTCGAACGCGACGCCTGTTTCAAACGCCCGATGCACTTCGCCCGGCATGATCGAAATATTCTTTTGTCTGCCGAAAACGTCGCAGAACGCGAGACGAATAAACTTTACGTCCTCTTCAGCCATATACTGCAGGACTTCCTGCTCTGAATACGGTGTCATCATATGGAACCTTCCTTTCTCTCTCCTCATATTTCGCGCGGATCTTTTCTGCATCATACCCGAAAACAGCCGAAGAATCAAGAGGTTTTTTGTCGATTTTCCGCAAAACAAGAAAAATACACAAAAATCCGTTGACATTCTTTTCGTTTCGTGTATAATAACACTTGTAAAGGCAAAGGCGTCTTTGGATCCGCGGATCCAACGGCGTCTTTTTTCTTTCACGCAATTAAACATTCAAAAAAAGGCAAAGACGTCTTTTTGACAGGCCGCGGTCTCCCCCGCCCGCGCCCGGAAAAAAGGCGTTTTTGTTTTTTTGGCATTCATATTGCGGTAAAACACGGGTTATCCCCGTCAGGCATAGGAGGAAAAAAACATGTCGTATGTAGATGAAGCGATCGAACGCGTGATCCGCGAGAACCCGAACGAGCCGGAATTCCACCAGGCCGTCACAGAAGTGCTGCAGTCGCTCAGACCCGTGATCGAAAAGAACGAGGCGGCTTTCCGCCGCGACGCGCTGCTGGAGCGGCTGGTAAACCCGGAACGGCAGATCAAGTTCCGCGTGCCCTGGATCGACGATCAGGGACAGGTCCATGTAAACACCGGCTACCGCGTGCAGTTTTCGAGCGCCATCGGCCCCTACAAGGGCGGGCTGCGTCTGCACCCCTCCGTAAACCTCGGCATCATCAAGTTCCTCGGTTTTGAGCAGATCTTCAAGAACAGCCTGACAGGGCTCCCCATCGGCGGCGGCAAGGGCGGCTCCGATTTCGACCCCAAGGGAAAATCGGACCGCGAGGTCATGGCGTTCTGCCAGAGCTTTATGAGCGAGCTGTGCAAATACATCGGCGCGGATACGGATATCCCGGCGGGCGACATCGGCACCGGC
>CADBOC010000464.1 GCA_902796175.1 Oscillospiraceae bacterium
CCACTCCGGCGCCATTGCCTCAAAATCCACCAAGGATACGCAGGGCGTCGCCGTGATGACGCTCAAAAAAGGCCACCGTGTGCTGGGTGCCGCGCCCTTTAAGCAGGGGCAGTTCGCGAAGCCCGCCCGCTATCGCACCAAAACGCTGCCAGCCGCCGGCATGCTGCTCTCGGCCGAAGATCAGGGCAAACAGCTCAAGCTGCCGCTGAATGATTAAAAGCTGCTGGAAGCCGAATTCTGAACCCGGAGAATCTGATATGCGTTTCGATTCCATTCCGCTTGTCCCGTATTCAAAAGGGGAGGAGCGGCTCAACTGCGTCACCCACGCGCTGGGGCTGCTGCTCTCGGGGGCAATCGCCGTATACTGCCTTGTACCCGCCCTGCGGCGCGGGGAGGCGCTTTACGTCGTTTCTGCTTCGCTCTATCTCTTCGGCACCACCGTTATGTTTCTGACCTCCGCCCTTTACCACGGCTGGTCTGGGGGCAACGGCAAGCGCGTGCTGCGGCTGCTCGATCACTGTATGATCTTTTTTGCCGTGGCGGGGACTGCCACCGGCTGCGTGCCGGCTGTCTATGATACCGTGGGGATCGCGCCTGCCGTTGTAATGATCGCCGCCGCGTGGACCGGCGCTGTGCTGGGCCTTTTTCTCACGCTGCGCGATTTTGAAGGGACGCGGGGAATCCAGATCGGGCTCTATGTTGCCACCGGCGTTATCTGCGCCGTATCGGGCGCCGGCGCCTACAAACACCTGCCGAAGGGAGCGCTCGCCGCGCTCCTGATCGGCGGCGCGTTTCTCATCGTCGGTACGGCGCTTTATGGTATTGGCAAAAAGAAAAAGTGGTTCCACAGCGTTTTTCACATTTTTATCGATCTCGGCCTAACCGTATTTTTTCTGGGGATATCCGCATATGTCTACTGATTCTTCAGGTCCGTTTAAGCATTCCGCGTAAAATAAAAGGCACAGAACGGAAAAACCGTTTTGTACCTGCTGTTCTTCTTCATTTTTTATCTCCTCAAAGCGAGCGCACGGCCCCGCGGGCTGTGCGCTCGCTTTGTCTTGCGCAGCCCGAATTAACAGGCGACAGTTTAAATGGAAGTGTTCGGGCTTCGCCCGTCGCTTATAATATGATCGGAACGCGTAAGCGTTTTCCGAAGCTGTTCCCTTTTCCGTTATTGTATTTCACTTTTTCCCTGGGCCCCGGCGCAGGGGAAAAGCATGCATCCCTGTGCCTGGAAGCGTCTGATCATCTCCCAGGCTTTTTCCTCGGTAAAGCCGAAATAACGGGCGGTGCATGCGACGCAAAGCCGGGGCTCTTCGCCCCGGCTCACCATTTTTTTGTAGAAACCCTCGTCAAAGACGCCAAGCGCTTTGCCGCAGCCTTCACAGGTCATGCCTTTACGGCCCTGCAGAGATATACGGCGCAGTCGTGGGCGGGCAGGTTCATCTGCCAGAATTCCGCGTGCGTTCCGGCGTCCTCGCCGGTGAACACGTCTGTCGCCTTGAGGCAAAGGCCGCTCGAAGCCGTAATGCCCATATCCTCAAGCGTGAACCAGCAGCGGCGGTCGTGGTCGGTGAGGTTTAAGAACATCACGGCGTACTCGTTGTCGGAGAGCACGCGTACGAATACGTTTGCGAGACCGCTGTGCTCGCTTCTGACGCACATGGGGGTGCGCGCTTCCTCATCCTGATTGATGCGGATGAGATATTTGTTCTTTACAAGATCCAGGCAGAAGCCGTCGAGCTTTCTGATGTCGCAGCCGAGCATCAGGGGGCAGGCGAACATGCACCAGATGGCAAACTGGGTCTTGTATTCAACGTCCGTGCAGCCGCCCGCGCCTACGTTGCCGTTTGCGTACATACCGACGGTGAGCATGTCTATGTCGTTGAAGCAGCCGGGGGCGGAGTAAGCGAACTTGTCGCGCTGGCTCATGAAGATATCGCGGAAAGAGGCGAAGGAATCGTTGATGTCGCCTGTGGAGCGGTACATATGCGCGCCGACGGAGCGGATCCATTTTTCGACCTCGTCGCAGCCCCAGTTGCAGGCGGAGAGCAGGATCTCTCTGCCCGAGGCGCGCAGCGCCGCCGAAATACGCTTATAGAGCAGCGGGCCGTCCGCGGCCGCAGGGCGGTTGCAGAAATCGTATTTCAGGAAGTCAGCGCCGTACTCGGCGAAGGTCTCCGCGTCCAGGAACTCATGGTCAAAGGATCCGGGATAATCGGCGCAGGTACGAACGCCGGCGCAGGAGTACATGCCGAAGAGCAGCCCCCTGCCGTGTACATAGTCGCTCACGGCCTTCATGCCGTTCGGGAATTTGACGGGTTCGGGTACGATCTTTCCGCTTTCGGGATCGCGCTGCCGCTTGCTCCAGCAGTCGTCGATCACAAGGTAGCGGTAGCCGACGTCCAGCAGGCCTTTTTCGACCATTGCGTCCGCCGTCTCGCGGATCATCGCGTCGGAGATGTTCTCACCGAAAGTATTCCAGGTGTTGAAGCCCATGGGGGGACGGGAAGAAAGCATACGATTCACCTCAGTTTTGTTTTTGCGAACGGTTTTGCGCCGCTCGCCGCAATTGTAGCATAACGCGGCGCTGTCGGTCAATAGTATCATTGACAATTGCGATAAATTGTTTTACAATAGGCGGGAACAAGTAAAGGAGAATGAAGCTATGTCAGAATCCTGCAACCACGATTGTGAAAGCTGCGCCAGCCGCTGCGGCGAGGCGGAGACTCGGCCCGATTTCGCGGCGCCCATGAACGCCATGTCGAACGTAAAAAATGTGATCGCCGTCGTCAGCGGCAAGGGGGGCGTCGGCAAATCGATGGTCACCTCTCTTCTGGCGGTAGAATCACGCCGCCGCGGGTTTGAGACCGCGATCATCGACGCAGACGTCACCGGTCCCTCCATCCCGCAGAGCTTCGGCGTAAAACAGAAGGCCGAGGCCAGCGACCTGGGGCTGTTCCCTGCGGTCACCGCCACCGGCATCAAAATGATGAGCCTGAACCTGCTGCTCGAAAACGAGACGGATCCCGTCGTATGGCGCGGACCTGTGATCGCGGGCGCGGTCAAACAGTTCTGGACCGACGTCGTATGGAACGACGTGGACTATATGTTCGTGGATCTGCCGCCCGGAACCGGCGACGTGCCCCTCACCGTATTCCAGAGCCTGCCCGTGAAGGGCATTGTGATCGTTACCAGCCCGCAGGAGCTTGTGGGCATGATCGTGGGCAAGGCCGCCCGCATGGCGCAGCTGATGAACGTGCCGATCCTCGGCATTGTGGAGAATTTTTCATATTTCACCTGCCCCGATTGCGGCAAGCGGCATTTTATCTACGGCGAG
>CADBOC010000465.1 GCA_902796175.1 Oscillospiraceae bacterium
CTTCTCGCGCCCCAGATCCTGCAGGCGCTGGCCGGCGCCTTCACAGCCCATCTGATATACGACGCCGCCGGCATGCTCCCCAACCAGAACTTCGCGGCGGAAATAACAGGCATACTGATCGGGAGCCTCATATTCTTTATTCTGAACAAAAAGTATTTCGACAAACGCAGAGCGCTGTTCTCTTAAAGAACGGCGCCGGGCTGCGTCCATAGGCGGACCACATCCACGTCGCGCCTCCGGGCACGGCGCAGAACGCGTAAACAGAAAAAGGAGAACGACAGACATGCAGAAGAACAAATGCCCCCTATGCGGGACCGAGTATGACGCACTCGAAAAGCAATGCCCCGGGTGCGGCTTCTCGGAGCATGATCTGAAAACAAAAAAAGACGAATCGCCGCCGCCCGAGGCGGGGCCGCCCGAGGTGCCGGTCGTAACGATAACAAGCGCTCCCGTCGTAGACGTTCCAATGAGATGGTTCCATAAGATTAACGCTTTTCTCGTTCTTCCTCCTATCTTTTTGTGCTGGCTTGTCATAGTGTATATCGGAATGTTCTTATCCAAGGATGAAGCGCCTACCCTGTTCCCTTGCCTGCTCATGGCCGAGATCGATCTGTCGTTCTCCATATTGGGGTTCGTGACCTCGTATATGCTGCTTAAACTGAAATGGAACGGTGTGATCGCGTCGCATGTTTTTTTGTTCCTGCTTTTACCTGTATGCGCAATCAACGTGATCAACTTACTATCTATGGGCGGGATCGATCTTGCAGCAGAATGGATGGGATACGCGCTCATAATCTCCGCGATCTGCGGGACCGTCTTTTTGCTCCTCAATATACAATACTTCAACAAACGAAAGCATCTGTTTTCACAGTCGGCAAAACATTAAAAAAGAAGGACGGAGAGCGCGATCTCTGTCCTTCTTTTTTTGTCAGACCTGAACGGGCGGACGCTGCCGATCTCCGTCTTGCGTCTTTCACGGCGGCGGCGCGCGGCCGTTTTACATCGCGTCCATGCCGCCCATCATGCTGAAGGCGGCCGCCACGCGGGTGACGAGCTGCACCTGCTCGGGACCGGTGAGCTCGTTGAGGTCGCCGTCGTAATAGGTGTTTCCTGCGTAGACGGCAAAGCGGCTGTTTTCGCCCTCGTAAAACGTAACGACCTCGGCGCCGCCGGGGGCGGTATAGGTATAGCTCATATAATCAAAGCTGCCGTCCTCTTTGAAAAACCAGCTTTTATCCGCGTCGCCGAGGAACAGCAGACCGCCCTCCGGCCCGTAGTAGGCCGAATAGTAAGCGTCCTCTTCTTCTCCGGCAAGCAGAACGTAGACGGCGCCGCCCTCCATGATATAGTATTCCGTGCTGCCGCTGCGGTAAACGGTTTTCGCCTCATACTGCGGCGCCATGGAATCCTCTGACTTGATGCGCCTGAATTCCGATTTATCCACCGCCCGCCACGTAGAGGGCAGCGTTACGGGCGCTTCGGTAGAGAGAGAGGGCGGGCTCATCTCGTCGAGCGAGGGACCGTTATACGGGGCCTCGGTCTCCGCCGGAACGGTCGTCGGCTCCTCCGTTTTTTTCGAGCAGGCGGCGCACCCCAGAAGCAGGCACACGGCCAGCGCCGCCGAAACAAGCCTTTTCATGCGTTATCCTCCGTTTCAGTAGGTGATCAGCTCGTCAAATACCTTGAGCGCGTAGGGATCCGACATACCGGAGATGTAATCCAGGATCGCCTGTACGTACAGCTCGCGCGTTTCAAGGCGGCGATAGATCTTTTTGTTGGCGCACTGCGCAGATTTTTCGAGCGTTTCGGGAAAGAGCGTGAGCTCCGGCTCGCAGAACTTGGTGAGCCAGTCGGCAAACGCGCCCATCAGCTCCGGATAAAAGCGGGCTTCGCGCCTGAGCTCCTTCTCCGTATCCTCGCCTCGGTAGGCCTCCAGCAGCACGTCGAAGATCTGACCGATCACAACGGAGGCGTACGCCGTAAAGGGCGCGAGACGCTTGTTTTTGTAAATATAGGTATAGTTGAACTGCTTGATGGCGGTGAGCTGCTCGAAGAGCTCCGGGCTCAGGCAGAGGCCCTTTTCGGGCGAGGAATTGCGGCAGACGTCGTAGATCATATTGTGGATGATCACGGTGGTATTGACCGCCTTCTGGTCATACTGTCGCGCCATCTCCGTTAAGAGCGCGACGTTCTCCCGCGTGAGAAAGCGCAGGCGGATCGCGTCCTCGATATCCCTGCCGACGTACGCGATCTTATCCGCGAGCTTTACCACGCACCCCTCCCACGTATAGGGCAGGTACTGGCCGCAGCGGATGAAATCCCGCTGCAGGTCGATCGCCTCCGTTCTGGGGCGAAGGCCGTTGTCATCCATCTCGCCGCAGTGCGAGATGATGCCGTCGCGCACCGCGTAGGTCAGATCGAGATTGCGGTAGATGCGGTAATCGTCCTCCAGCAGCTCGATGTCGTCCACAAAGCGCAGGCCGTTGCGCTCATGAAAGAAGGGCCGGTCCAGATAGAGGCGCGAGAGCTTGTCGAGCTCCCGTTCGCCCTGATGCCCGAAGGGCGCGTGGCCCAGATCGTGCCCCAGGGCGATGGCGCGGGTGAGATCCACGCTCAGCCCCAGATCCTTCGCGATGGTGGCGCTCACGCTCTCGACGTGCGCGACGTGCTCCATGCGCGTGCAGATGTGGTCGTTGTCGATGTTGAAAAAGACCTGCGTCTTGTGTTTGAGCCGCCGGTACGCCAGCGAATGCAGAATGCGCGTGTAATCGCGCTCGAACGGATCGCGGCAGTCGTTGGGCTTTTCGTACAGCGCCGTCTCGCGGCGGATCATCTGCTCCCAGTCGGGGTGACCGGGGCGCGCGGCAAAGGAAACAAAGCTATGTCCGTTGATGGTCACGGCTGATACCTCCCGAGTCAGTCTACACAAGGAAAAACCGGATAGAGGGCCGGCGCGGCGGCGCCGCGGATCTTATCTTCTGCTGCGCACGACGCGGTTGACTACGCTTTGCGCCGCGCGGGCTTTTTCGATGAGATGCGTATAAGAGAAGTAGAGCGCCTGATTGTGCACCAGCACGTACTCGCCGACGTATTCCACGTAATCGGCGGAAAAGCTCTTTTTGAAGGCGCAGATGCCCTCGAACTCCTCATTCGGCACGCAGGGACCGAGCGTTCCGTCGGCGTCCGGCGGCGCGTCCTTCAAAAGCACGTAGCCGAGGTCGTGCACCGACGCGCCCAGCTCGATGGACCGGCAGATGCGGCGGAAGTTGAAAAAGTGGCTCGCGCGCAGGTTGTTGCGCAGCAGGTCTCTCGCGCCGCCGAAGAGGCACGAGCGCATACCGTTGTAGTTGGAGGTCATGCCCCCCGCGACGCAGATACGCTCCCCCGTTTCGTTCGCGGCGGCTGCGACGCGCTCCTCATAGTGGGCGGTCTGTTTGTCGATGCTCTCGATCTCCTCTGTGATGCCGCGGCGCTTTTTTTCGGGCGCGGTGGGCAGCGCCGCGGCAAGCTCGGCCCTGCGGGTAAGGCGCGCGGCCTGGCCGTCGGCGTCCTTCTTTTTATCATAGTAGATGAGCATCAGATCCATGCCCTCCGGCCCGAAGACGGAGAGGAGCCGTTTTTCATACTCGCTGCCGCGCTCTACAAAGTCGTTGCGCCCCGAGGTATCGCGCATCACGTCCGCGAACGCCTGCAGCAGAGAGGGATCGCGTTCCACGTCTTCGATCGTATAGATCTCTTCTGTAAGCCCCCGGTTTTCCCCGATGCGCACGGAATAGCGCACGCCCTTTTCAAAGCCCTTCAGAAGCTCGGCGGGCGTTTTGGCGGAACCGTCTTCTTTTTTCAGAGAGAGCATCAGCTGCACCGGCGCTTTGTAAAGGCAGTTCGAGGCGTTCGGATTCAGGCGGAAGCCCGCGGCTGTCAGCGCGTCGTGCGCCGCCTTACCGCCGGGCTGTTTTTCTCCGTTGACCCGAAGCTCAACGCATGGGTCGAAAAAGAGCGCGGTCGCCCGGTGCTTTTTCATCTCAGCCTGCATGAACGCGGCGAATTCCCGCAGCAAGGCGGCGTCCGCATAATCGCAGACCGCCCCCGCGGGACAGTACCAGATCTTACCCGCGCCCGGCACGTGCCGTTCCATCACGAGCGCCGTCAGGCACCGCTCGCTCCCCCGAAAACCGCTGTAAAACCGCGCGTTCCATTCCAGCTTCACCTGCGCCCATTTGGCGCTCTGCATATAAATGCCGCCGTGTGAGAGCACGAACGCCTCAAACGCGGCAAGATCGTTTTCCTCCCTGAACGTAACCATATATTCTCCTCTTTGTCCTTTCTGATACAAGAGACGTCGATCAAACATTTTTATAAATCAAAACGCGAAGCGTTTACCGATTTCATCTTTTATCTTTCGTCTTTTTTCACTTTTTTACGCGTTTCGCCCCGTTTTTGCCGGAAGTAAGATTCCACCGCTTCCCTGTCCGAATACGGCACTTTTTTGCCGCGCACCTTTTGGGCGGTCTCATGGCCCTTGCCGAGCAGCAGCACGATGTCGCCGGGACCTGCCAGTGAGAGTGCCCGGTGAACGGCTTCGGTGCGGTCGGGCACGATCTCATATTTTCCCCCCACCTGCTTTACAGCTTCGGCGATCTCGGCGGCAATGGCGGCAGGGTCCTCAAAGCCCGGATCGTCTGCCGTTAAGATCGAAAGATCCGCCCTTGCCCCGCTCACGGCCCCCATCTCTGCGCGGCGCAGCTGCGCGCGGTCCCCAACGGAGCCGAACACCGTGATGATGCGGTTATGACTGTAAGCGGAGAAGGTGTCGAGCACCGCGTGAAAGCTCTGCCCGTTGTGGGCGTAATCGATCACAACGTCAAAGGGGGCGGGCACGGGCACGCATTCGTTTCGCCCGCGCACGACCGCCGTTTTCAGCGCCGCGGCGGCCGTTTGCAGCTCTACGCCGAGATCGAGACATACCGCGATGCAGGCCAAAGCGTTGAGCACGCTGAACAGCCCCGGCTGCGCGGTAGTGACGCGCGCGCTCTCCTCTCCCCGCCGGCAGAGGAAACGTTCGCCGAAAAGGTTATTTTCATGCACGGGAACGATCTCATCCGCCGTGAGATCCGCCGGTCCTTCCAGACCGAAGGTGGTAAAAGGAACCGTCAGCCGTTCGGCGAGCGTCTCGCTGAACGGATCGTCGGCGCAGAGAACGGCGCGGCGGCAGCGGGAGAAAAGCTGCGTCTTCCAGTACACGTATTCCTCAAAGCTCGCGTGCTCCGCGCCGCCGATGTGGTCGGGCGACAGGTTCGTAAAGACGGCTTCATCAAAGAGGATACCGTCTACCCGGTGGTGCTTGAGGCCAAGGGAAGAGACCTCCATGCAAACGGCCTTAGCGCCGGCGTCGGCCATCTGCCGCAGCAGCCGCATCGTCTCATAGGATTCGGGCGTCGTGTTCACGGTAGGCGTATAGGTATCGCCGAAATACGCGCCCACGGTGCCGATCACCCCGGCTGGCACACCGGAGGCGTTAAGACAGGCGCGCAGCATATGGGTGACGGTGGTCTTGCCCTTGGTGCCCGTAACGCCGATGAGCTTCAGCTCCCGGTCCGGATGTCGAAAGAACGCCGCGCTGATCACAGCCAGCGCCGCGCGGGTATTCTCCGTATAAAGCACCTGCGCGTCCCCGGGGAGCGAAAGCGGACGC
>CADBOC010000466.1 GCA_902796175.1 Oscillospiraceae bacterium
CGTAAACGACGTGGTGTGCTGCGGCGCGAAGCCGCTGTTCTTCCTCGATTACATCGCCTGCGGCAAAAACGTGCCCGAGCGCATCGCCGAGATCGTAAAGGGCGTGTGCGACGGCTGCGTGCAGGCCGGCGCAGCGCTCATCGGCGGCGAGACCGCCGAAATGCCGGGCTTTTACCCGGAGGACGAATACGACCTCGCCGGTTTCGCCGTAGGGATCGTGGATGAGGAGAAAATCCTCGACAACACCCGCACCGAAGCGGGCGACGTGATCCTGGCGCTGCCCTCCTCCGGCGTGCATTCCAACGGATTTTCGCTGGTCAGAAAGGTCTTCGACGTGGAAAACGCCGATCTTACAAAACCGGAAGAGGCCCTCGGCGGCAAAAGCCTCGGCGAAACGCTTCTCACCCCGACAAAGATCTACGTTAAGCCGATCCTCGCCCTTCTCAAAGAGATCGACGTAAAGGGCGTGTCGCACATCACAGGCGGGGGCTTTTACGAAAACATCCCGCGTTCGATCCCGGACGGCCTTACGGCGAGGATCGAAAAAAAGGCGGTCAGAACGCTGCCTGTCTTCGGCCTGATCGCCGCGCGCGGGAGCGTAAGCGAACGCGATATGTTCAACACCTTCAACATGGGCGTGGGCATGACGGTAACGGTACCGAAGACCCAGGCGGACAGAGCCCTCGCGATCCTGCGCGAACAGGGCGAAGAGGCCTATATCCTCGGCGAGATCGCGGCGGGAGAAGAAAAGATCGAGCTCCTGTAAGAAAGGAAGTTGCGGTATGCTGAAAAAACTGCTGAACGGCGTTGCCGCCGGCGTTGTGATCGGCCTCGGCGGATCGGTGTTCCTCGCGTCTGAAAACAAGGTCGTCGGCGCGGTGCTCTTCACCGTGGCGCTGCTGTGCATCTGCTACAAGGGCTATAACCTCTACACCGGAAAGATCGGCTTCATCCCCGAAAAGCACGACGGGGAGGCCGTAACGGAGCTGTTCCTCGGCCTTGCCGGGAACGTGCTCGGCACGCTTGTCTCAGGGCTTATGCTGCGCGGCGCGCTGCCGGCCCTCGGCGAGACGGCGACCGCGCTCGCGACGGGCAAGCTCTCTCAGACCTTTCTTCAGACGCTGCTGCGCGGCGTGTTCTGCGGGATCCTGATGTACCTCGCCGTGAGCATTTTCAAGGAAAAGCAGACGCCCCTCGGCGTGATCTTCTGTATCCCCGTATTTATTTTAAGCGGCTTCGAGCATTCGGTCGCGGATATGTTTTACTTTGCTGCCGGCAGCGTTTTTACGTTACCGGCGATCGGTTTTATTGCGACAGTGGTGCTCGGCAACACGCTCGGCGGCGTGCTGCTGCCGGTGGTGACGGGTAAGTTCTTACAGAGCGGGAAAGCCGGCGCTTAACAAAAAGACAAAAAGACGAAAGACAAAAAGATGAAATCGGAAAACGCTTCGCGTTTTGGATCGTAAAGACGCGCCCGGGGGCTGTATGCGGCATACAATGGCGATCCGTTTCCCTTTTCTCTTTTTACGGCGCCTTCAGCGCCGTTTACAATGCCGGCCGCAGGCCCCGTTTTCGTCTTTCGTCTTTCATCTTTCATCTTTCGTCTTTCAATTACGAGGTTTATTCTATGGCCAAAGAAAAAGCAAAGATCGCCGTACTGGTCTCAGGCGGCGGCACGAATCTGCAGGCGATATTGGACGCCGAACGCAGCGGCGTTCTGAACAGCGGGCGCGTAACGCTCGTTATATCCAACAAGGCGGACGCCTATGCCCTGACCCGCGCCGAAAACGCCGGGGTGAAGACCGCCGTCGTTCTGAAAAAGGACTACCCGGACGCGGCGGATTTTGAGACCGAGCTGCAGCGGCTTTTGACCGAAAACGGGATCGATCTCATCATCCTTGCGGGCTTTCTTCGGATCCTCAGCGCCGATTTTACGGCGAAATGGCCAAAGCGTATCTTAAACGTACATCCGTCGCTGATCCCCTCCTTCTGCGGGGAGGGCTTTTACGGGCTCAGGGTACACGAGGCGGCGCTCGAGAGGGGCGTAAAGCTCACGGGCGCGACCGTCCATTTTGTAAACGAGATACCGGACGGCGGCGAGATCATCCTGCAGAAGGGCGTCGCCGTAGAACCGGGAGACACGCCCGAGATCCTGCAGAAACGCGTGATGGAACAAGCGGAATGGCTTCTGCTGCCGGCGGCGGCGGAGCTTGTAAGCAAAACGATCGTCAACGGAGGGAAAGAAGCATGAACATCTATGAGATCCACGACATTGCGCCTTTGATCCGCGACAACGCCTACGTCGGCCGCGGCATCGTGATCGGAAAAACGGAGGACGGAAAAAAGGCCGTCAGCGCCTACTTCATCATGGGCCGCAGCGCCAACTCCCGCAACCGTATCTTTACGGAGAAGGACGGCGCTGTATTCACCGAGCCCTTCGACGCTTCGAAGGTCGAGGACCCGAGCCTGATCATTTACGCCGCCGTGCGGCAGGTCGAAAACCGCCTGATCGTCACAAACGGCGACCAGACCGATACGGTCGCCGAGGGCATAAAAGCGGGCAAAACCTTCTCGGGCGCGCTCGAGAGCCGCTGCTTTGAACCGGACGCGCCGAACTTCACACCCCGCATCTCCGGCATGCTCACCTTCGCCGACGGCGATTTCACCTACGAGATGAGCATCCTGAAGAGCATCGACGCCGAGGGCGGAGACTGCGCCCGCTACACCTTCGCTTACCCCGCGAAGGCGGGTCTCGGCCACTTTATCCACACCTACGTCTGCGACGGCAACCCCATCCCGACCTTCCAGGGCGAGCCGGAACGCGTTTCGGTGCCCGATTCCATCGACGCGTTCACAAACGACCTTTGGGGCGCTCTGAATGAGGACAACAAGATCTCGCTCTGGGTGCGTTACACGGATCTTTCCACCGGCGAATATGAGACCCGGCTCATCAACAAATACAATTAACGGAGGCTTGATCATGAAAGAATTCGAACTGAAATACGGCTGCAACCCCAACCAGAAGCCCTCCA
>CADBOC010000467.1 GCA_902796175.1 Oscillospiraceae bacterium
CCCGAACACGAATGGCTTGTTTGAGTTAGAAGTTAGAAATTAGAAGTTAGAAGTGAAGGACGGGCTGCGCCGCGAGTGAAGAGTGAAGAGTGAAGAGTGAAGAGTGATGGACGGGCTCCGCCCGTACCCGATTTATAATTCAAAACGCGAAGCGTTTTCCGACATTTCTCACTTCTCACTTCTCATTTCTCCCTTCTTATTTCTCCCTTCTTTACAGCAGTATTTTTGTTTTTTTATTAACCTCAGAAAGGAAAGATCTCTATGCCAAGAATGACCACCGCGCAGGCGCTTGTTAAATTCCTGGACCGGCAGTACGTCTCCTTTGACGGGGAAGAGACCAAGTTTGTCGAAGGCGTGTTCACCGTTTTCGGCCACGGCATCGTATGCGGCCTCGGTCAGGCGCTGGATGAGGACCCCGGCGAGCTGAAGGTCTTCCAGGGCAAGAACGAGCAGGGCATGGCGCACGCCGCCACGGCGTTCGCGAAGATGCACAACCGCCGCAAAATCATCGCCTGCTCGTCCTCCATCGGGCCCGGCGCCGCCAACATGGTGACCGCCGCCGCCACCGCCACCGTGAACAACGTGCCGTTGCTGCTGTTCCCGGCAGATACCTTCGCCACCCGCCAGCCCGACCCCGTGCTGCAGCAGTTCGAGCAGGGCTACTCCCTCACCGTCACCACGAACGACGCCTACCGCCCCGTGTGCCGGTATTTTGACCGCATCCAGCGGCCCGAGCAGCTCATGAGCGCCATGATCAACGCCATGCGCGCCCTGACGGATACCGCGAACGCGGGCGCCGTCGCCATCGCCCTGTGTCAGGACGTGGAGGGCGAGAGCTGGGATTTCCCCGAGAGCTTTTTCAAAAAGCGCGTACATAAGATCACCCGCATCGCGCCCGCGGCCGATGAGATCGCCGATATTGCCGCCGAGATCCAAGCGGCGAAAAAGCCCCTGCTCGTCGCCGGCGGCGGCGTGCGCTACTCCGAGGCCGGCAAGGCGGTGGAGGCCTTCGCCGAGGCGTTCAACGTCCCCTTTGCCGAGACGCAGTCCGGCAAGAGCGCGGTGCTCTCCTCCCATGCCTACAACCTCGGCGGCCTCGGCGTAACGGGCAACCTCTCCGCGAACGTGATCGCGAAGGAGGCGGACCTCATCATCGGCGTCGGCACCCGTTTTTCCGATTTCACGACCGCCAGCAAATCCCTGATGGGCAACCCCGACGTAAAGGTCGTAACGATCAATACCGACCGTTTTGACGCTTATAAGCTCGACGCCGTCAAGTGCGTGGCGGACGCAAAGCTCGCCCTTGAAGCCCTCACCGAGGCTCTCGGCGATTATCGCGCCGCGTGGAACGGCGAGATCGAGGCCGCGAAGGCCGCCTGGGCCGCCGAGATGGCGAAGCTCGCCGCCTATACCTACGACGAGAACTTTGAGCCCATCATCAAGGCGCGCTACGAAAAGACCATCCCGGAGTTCGTCGCCATGTACGGCACCTCCGTCACCCAGACCGCAGCGCTCTCCGTCATCCGCGAGATGATCGACGCAGACGCTGTCGCCGTCGCCTCCGCCGGTAGTCTGCCGGGCTGCATGCAGCGTATGTGGACCACCGACGAGCGCGGCTCCTATAACATGGAATACGGCTATTCCTGCATGGGCTACGAGATCGCCGGGGCCTTCGGCTCCAAGCTCGCGTGGCCGGAGCATGAGGTGTACGCCTTCTGCGGCGACGGCAGCTATCTGATGCTGCACTCCGAGCTTGTCACCTCCATTCAGGAGGGCGCGAAGATCAACGTGCTGCTCTTCGATAACGCGGGCTTCGGCTGCATCAACAATCTCGAAATGGGCAACGGCATCGGCAACCTCGCCACGGAATTCCGCCGCCGCGACGAAAACGGAAACCTGCTCGGCGACCTGCTGCCCATCGATTACGCGATGTGCGCCGCGGGCTACGGCTGCAAGACCTATTCCGTCCGCACCCTCGACGAGCTGCGCGCCGCCCTCGAGGACGCGAAAAAGCAGACCGTTTCCACCCTCATCGACATCAAGGTGCTGCCCAAGACCATGACCGACGGCTACGACGCGTGGTGGCACGTGGGCATCGCCTCTGTTTCGGAAAAGCCTTCCGTACAGGAAGCTTATCATAAGAAAGAAGAAAATTTAAGCAAAGCGAGGAAATACTGATATGCTCAGCAAAGACAAAGTTAAGCTCGGCATTGCCCCCATCGCGTGGACGAACGACGACATGCCCGATCTCGGCGCGGAGAACACCTTCGAGCAGTGCGTCTCCGAGATGGCGCTGGCGGGCTTCACCGGCTGCGAGGTCGGCAACAAGTACCCCAGGGATACGGCCGTGCTCAAAAAGGCGCTGGAGCTTCGCGGCATGCAGATCTGCAACGCGTGGTTCTCCTCCTTTCTGCTCACAAAGCCCTACGAAGAGGTGGAAGCGGAGTTTGTAAAGCACGTCACCTTCCTCAAAGAGATGGGCGCGAAGGTGGTCGGCATCTCCGAGCAGAGCTACTCCATTCAGGGCACCGACAAGCCGATTTTTGAGGCGAAGTACGTGATGAACGACGAAGAGTGGGCGCGTTTCTGCGAGGGCCTCAACCGCCTCGGCAGAAAGGCGAATGAGCTGGGGATCGCCCTCACGCTCCACCACCACATGGGCACCGTGGTGCAGACCGAAGCGGAGATCGACCGCATGATGGAGAACACGGATCCCGAGCTCTTCGGCCTGCTCTTTGACTCCGGTCACCTTGCCTACTGCGGCGAGGACTATATGTCCGTTCTGAAAAAGTACGCCAAGCGCATCAAACACGTCCACCTGAAGGATATCCGCCCCGCCGTCATCAAAAAGGTGAAGGCCGAGCATCTCTCCTTCCTGCAGGGCGTGCGTCTGGGCACCTTCACGGTCCCGGGAGACGGCGTGATCGACTTCGGCCCCATTTTCGACGTGCTGGCCGAGACCGGCTACGAGGGCTATGTGCTGGTGGAAGCCGAGCAGGATCCCGCCGTCGCGAACCCGCTCGAATACGCGATCAAAGCGCGGAAGTACATTGCGGAAAAAGCCGGACTTTGATCATAGCGCTTTGACAAGCGCTATGAAGTGAACAGTGAACAGTGAACAGTGAATAGTGATGGACGG
>CADBOC010000468.1 GCA_902796175.1 Oscillospiraceae bacterium
GCCAGCTCAAAGCGGACCTGGTCGTTGCCCTTGCCGGTGCAGCCGTGGCAGATCGCGTCAGCGCCCTCGGCCAGCGCGATCTCGGCGATGCGCTTCGCGATCGGGGGACGGGCGAACGCCGTGCCGAGCAGGTATTCTTCGTATTTCGCGCCCGCCATCACGCACGGGAAGACGTAATCCTCAAGAAATTCCCTGGTAAGATCCTCGATGTAGAGCTTGGACGCGCCGGTCGCCAGCGCCTTTTCCTCAAGCCCCTCGAGCTCATCCGCCTGGCCCACGTTGCCGGAAACAGCGATGATCTCGGGGTCGCCGTAGTTCTCTTTGAGCCACGGGATGATGATGGAGGTATCGAGCCCCCCGGAATATGCAAGCACGATCTTCTTATATTTTGTATTCGCCATTTCTGAATGCCTCCGTATGGAATTTTATTCATTTGATGTGCATAATCATACACCATCAGAAAGTGTATGTCAACCGTTTTTCCCGGGCTTGTTATTTTTCTGTCATTTACACACTTTTAAAAGAGCGAAAAACGGTTTTTTTATATAAAATGCCAAAGAGAGGCTCGGACGCGGCGCGGAAAAAAAACAAAAAAGGTATTGATTATTTATATTAAATATCATATAATCTGTACGAAGCAAAGGGCAGGATCCCGCGAGGAGCGCGCTTTGGGGGCACGGCATGTACTATCTTGTGATCTCTGCCGCCGTCGTGATGTTCGGCGTGCAGTTCTTTTTCAACGAACGGTATACGGCGAAAGAGGGGGGCGGCCTTGCGGCGGTGCTCCGCTTTTCGCTGTTCGCGAACGCCGCCGGCGCCTTGATCTTATTCGCCGTGAACGGCTTTCGCTTTGAGTTCGCGCCCTTTACCCTTGCCATGGCCGCGGCGGCGACGCTCAACGGCCTGCTTTACAATTACTGCAGCTTTCAGGCGCTGGGCAAGATCAACCTGTCGCTGTATTCCGTATTCTCGATGCTCGGGGGCATGACCCTGCCCTTTGTATCGGGGATCCTTTTTTTTGACGAGGCCTTCACCCTCGCCAAGGGGCTGTGCTTCGCGCTGGTGGCGGCGTCGCTTCTCTTTACGCTCAAAGGGGACGGCGCGAAAAAAGGGGGACTCCCCTACTACGCCGGCATCTTTGTATTCAACGGCATGTCGGGCGTGCTCACCAAGTGCTTTCAGGCCGCGCCCTTCGAAAAGACGGGCGACGCGATGTATTCCGTGACCCTCGCCTCTCTCATGACCCTCGCCTCCGCCATCAGGCTTTTGATCGTAAGACGGCAGCGAACGCCCTTAACGCTCCCCGCCGTCGGCCTTTCGGCCGGGTACGGGATCCTGAGCACCACGGCGAACTTTCTGCTGCTCTTAAGCCTTTCGCACCTGCCGGCCTCGGCCCAGTACCCCTTTGTAACAGGCGGCGTGATGATCGTATCGACCGCGCTCTGCTTTTTCACGCCGAAAAAGCCCGCAAAACGGGATCTGGCGGCGGTGGCGCTCGCGTTCGCCGGCATTCTCTGCCTCGTTTTGTTTGAAAAGTGAAACTTTATGCATAATATACAGAATTTCGGAGGTATAACCGCATGAAACCGATCATGGGCATTCAGCTCTACACCCTGCGCGATCACATTCAGACCGCCGGGGACTTCGATTCCACCCTCGCGCGTCTCGCCGCCATGGGCGTGAGAGACGTGCAGATCTCCGGCATCGGGGATATCCCGGCCGAAACGCAGCGCGATATCCTGAACAGACACGGGATCTCGGTCTGCGTCACCCACAAGGGCATCGACCGCATGCGCGCGGATCTGATGGGTCTCATCGCCGAGCACAAGACCATCGGCTGCGACGCGCTGGGCCTGGGGTCCTGCCCCGGCGAATGCCGCGAAAACGCCGAAGCATTACGCGGCTTTATCAGAGAGACGGCCGCCTTCGCGAAGACCCTCGCCGAAAACGGCATGACCTTCAACTACCACAACCACGATTTTGAATTCAAGCCCCTGCCGGGCTACGACGGCAGTATCATGGACCTGCTGCTTGCCGAGACCGACCCCGAAACGTTTCACTTTATCCCGGACGTGGCGTGGATCCATTACGCCGGGTATGACCCCGTAGAGATCCTCGGCCGCATGGCGGGGCGCGTGAAGGTGATGCATTTTAAGGATTACATCCTCGACGAAAACGGCGAACGCAGATTCTGCTCTCTCGGCAGGGGCCGCGTGGACCTCAGAGCCTGCTACGAGGCGGCGAAGGAGCTCGGCATCCCCTACATCATGTACGAACAGGACTGCGACTGGGTGAACGGCGATCCCTTCGCCGCCACAGAGGAATCCTGGGCGTATATGAGAGAGATTGAGGGCTGACAGATGGCGCAGTTAAAAATGTACTGGTTCCCGGACACGCCGATCAACGAGGTCCCGCTCCCCGAGGGCTACAGCGTGAGCCGCTATAAGACGGAAGCGGATAAGCTGGCGTGGGTCGAATGCTGCAGGCAGGGCCTGGTCGGCGACGACGCGGGGCCGGAGGCTTTCGACAATTCGATCACGCGCGACGAAAACATCGATCTTTTTGAAGACGTGTTCTTTCTCGACCACAACGGCGAGCACGTGGGCACCGTGACGGCCTTCGTCAACAAGGAGCACAACTACGGCGACATGCACATGGTAGGCATCCGCCCCGACCACCGGGGGCTGGGGCTTGCCAAATACTTAAACTTCATCACGCAGAAGCACCTCAAGGACCGCGGGCTGCGCTTTGTGCTGCTGACGACGGACGAGTGGCGCAAGGGCGCTGTGAAATCGTACTTAAACGGCGGCTTTCTGCCGGTGGAATACGCCCTCGGTATGGAGGACCGCTGGCAGGCGGTGCTCGAGGAATACGGGATCGACAGCGTACAGATGGTGTACGAAGACGGCTCCCCCTATAAAACGGTATACCGCAAGGGGCTTTCGAAAAAGATCCGCTTCGGCGTGTTCGGCGCGGGGCGCGGACAGAGCATGATGGATTTCTGCCTCAAGGCCGGCTCAGCAGAGCTCGTCGCGATCTGCGACCGGGACGAAGAACGCCTGAAGCACGCCAAAGAGACCTTCGGCGGCGACGCCCTCGCCTGCTACACCGATTTTGACGAATTTCTGACCCACGACATGGACTGCGTGGTGCTGGCGAACTACGCCAACGAGCACGCGCCCTTCGCCGTAAAGGCGCTGAAGGCGGGCAAA
>CADBOC010000469.1 GCA_902796175.1 Oscillospiraceae bacterium
CAGGCCCCATTTTCATCTTTCATCTTTTTGTCTTTAAGCGCCGCAGGCGCGTCGTCTTTCGCGGCGGCAAGCCGCCGCGTCAGCCGCGTCAGTTCGCGTTCGCGGTCGCCGAAAATCTCGGGCTTACGCTTTCGACGCGCACCAGATAATCCGGGATCAGGATCTCGGCGGTTTTGAGCGCCTTCCAGCCGACGGAGGAGCGCTGGTCGAGCGGGTCGGCGGTGCCGGCGGAGCCCTTCTGCTTGATGATCGTCTGCAGACCGCCGCCGGTGACCTCGGTCACGCCGTACGCGCCCGCGCCGATGAAAAGGGTGGAGAACACGGCGAGGGGATTCCCGTCGCCGTCCTCAGGGCAGGTGCCGTCTTTGATGATCAGCGCTTCGCTGGACTGCACAAAGCGCACGCCGCCGATCTCGCCGATCTCCCCGGCGTAGAGGTTCTCGGGGGCGGCGTACTTGTGCGCGTCGATCCACTCGGGGTCGCGCATCAGCTCATAGGCGGCAAAGGGGTGGATGACGGCGACGTACTTGCCGTCGATGGTGGGGGCGTTCACGCTTCTGAGCTTCGCCACCACCTGATTGACGGTATCCACCTTCAGTACGCTCGTCGCGTCCATCTCGCTTCTCTCCTCCACCGGGGTCTCGACGCCGTCGGCCCACTTACTGGCGTAGCTGACGTTCGTCGCCGCCTGCAGCACGTTCCGGGTCACGGTATCGAGGGTGAGACCCGCCTGGCGGCCGAGGAGCTTTGTGGATTCCACGATCGTGTTGTCGATGGCGGTGAGCTCCAGCACGTCGGACTGCACGATAAAGTCGCCGTACTGCGAAACGCCCGCCGTTACGGTGGAGACGTTCAGGGTGTTGCCGTCGGGCGTCACGCCCTCGGTGATGGGGGTGAGGGCCTTCGCCAGCGGCGCGAATTTGCGGAACTCGATGGTCTTTCCTCCGTTTTTGGGGATGGGACGCTTCTGCCCGAACTGATCGTGCACCAGATTTGCCTGTGCCTCGTCGATCAGCGTCATGTCGTAGAAGGTCTTCATCTCGGGGGAGAGGTCGTTGTGCGTCGGGTCCGCTTCGGTCGGCGCGTCGGTCGTTGCGTTCACGTGCGCGCCGAAGAGGGTGAGGGAAAAACAGTCAAACAGTCTGTTCATGGATCATGCTCCTTTTCTGTTCATAGTGTGATGCGCTCGCCCGCCTGAACGCGGCGGATCAGATCCCGCCGCTGTTCGCGGGAGAGGGCGGCGACGCTGCCCGGCGCGCCGCCGGGGGAAGCGCCCGCCGCGCCGTTTTCGGTGGGGCGGGCGGCGGAGGAGCGGATGGCGTCGCTGACCTCGGCCTTTGCTTCGGCTGCCGCCAGCGTCATGGCGCGGTCCAGCTCCTCTTTGCGGTGCAGGGCGAAATAGGCGTTTTCGAGCGGGATCCCGCGCTTTAAGAGCGAGAAAAAGACGGGGTCCTTCAGCTCCTGACCGAGGTCGAGATCGGGCAGGCGTTCGCGGGCGGCCTCGGCTTCGTCCCGCCAGCGGGCGAGATCCGCGCGGGCGCGGTCTCTGGCCTCATGTTCGAGGGCCTCGGCCCGGAGCGCGGCGTTCTCCGCTTCCACGCGTCTGAATTCTCTCAGACGGGGCACGGGCACGCCCAGGGCCTCGGCCTCCTCCGCCAATAGACCGTCGTCCGCTTCGATCGCCGCGCCGAGGGAAGCAAGGTCGGCCTCGTCTACGCCGTATTTGCGCGCGAGCAGGGTCAGGGCGGGCTTTAAGCCGTCGAGGGCGCGTTCGGCCTCGCCCGCGTTTTTCAGCCGTTTTTGAACGGTCTCGCGAACGCGCCGGTCGTACTGCGGCTTGTATGCGCCCCGGATGAGCGCCTCAAAAGCGGCGTCGGGGTCTGCGGAAGCGTCTTCCGCCGTGGGGGCGCCGGCGTCGCGCCCGGCCTCCGCCGCGCCGGCGGAGGCGGTATCGCCCGTGTGCTGCTCATCGGGGAGCTGAGCGGTTACACCCGTTGTATCGAAAGCCGCGCCGGGATCGGCGGCGGGGCTGACGGACGTAGGTTCTGACATGGATCATTCTCCTTTTTTCTGAGATAGTCAGGTCGAAAAATCAGGATAGGGCATGCGTTATAGGTGAGAAGTGAGAAATGAGAAGTGAGAAGTGAGAAATGAGAAGTGAGAAGTGAGAAATGAGAAGTGAGAAGTGAATGA
>CADBOC010000470.1 GCA_902796175.1 Oscillospiraceae bacterium
CGGTGCACGACGAAGAGGATCTTTTTTCGTCTCATCTGCCGCGCTCCGTTCCTCCGTACAGCACGCCGAGCCACCGGCGGGCGATCACGGGAAGAGAGAGAGCCTTTCGCAGCGTAACGGCGTTTTCGGAAAGCTTTTTGCCAAGCCCGGGGGCGTCCGCAAGCCGCGTCATCGCGCCGCTCAGAGCTTTGGGATCGTTCATGGGAACGAGAAGCCCGTTTACGCCGTCCTCGATCGTCGCTCTCGCGCCGCCGATGGGGCAATCCGTACACACGACCGGCAGACCGATCGCCATGGATTCGAGCATCGCGTTTGACAGTCCTTCGAAATCGGAGCTGTTCACATACATGGCGGCGTTGAGAATATCCTGATGCACCCCCGCGCTGAAGGGAAGAAAGCGAACGGCTTCATTCAGCCCCAGGGAACCGATCCGCGCACGCAGCTCCTGTTCGACCTCTCTGCCCTCTTCCCCGGCGCTGCCGCCTATGATCTCAAGCGCATAATCCGGATGATCCCTGTAAAAACGGGAGAACGCGTCTACCAGCAGAGGCAGATTCTTCTGTCTGGAAATGCGGCAGAAGGTAACGACGCGTTTTTCCCTCTTTCCTTCAAGTGGCTCCGGCAGGTCCGAGCGCAGAGGGTTCGGGATCACAACGCCCTTTTTGGCAACGCCCGCGGGGTACGCATCCCGCGCGAAGGAGGTCTGGAACACCGCGCCGTCGGCGCGGAGGTAATACTTTTCGATAAATCTGCGGCCGTACCGTTTTTTCATCAGCCGCTCGGAGTCGCAGCGCTCCGAAAAGATCACGCGGTTCGGCAGACCTCTTGCCGCCAGCATCGCGATGGGGATGGCAGGCTGCAGGAACGCGATCACGGCAAGTTCGGGATCCGCCTTCAGCCGTTCGCGCAGCCAGCGGATCTCACGGTGATACGGTACGGTCAGCGAAAGCCTTGCAAGATCCGCCGGCACTTCCCTGCCGGGAAGCTCCCAAAGCTTGCAAAGACCGTTGGCGAGCAAACGCAGCGCGCCGCCGTATAAAAACCGTTTTCCGGCGGGATCGCTCTTCAGCAGCTCAGGCAGAACGAGCAGCGAGGTCCGTTCATCCAGATCGCAGCGAACAACGTCCCGCTCCCGGTCGGACGTGAGCGCCAGCTCCGTACGGTATCCGTCGTCCGCGAAAGCGTTCATCAGGAGCGACGCGACCCGCTCCGCTCCGCCGCCGACCATATGCGGGATCAGCAGCAGGATCTTACCCCTGTATTCCATCCGCGGACCTCCTTATCTTTTTTTTATCAGCTTTTGTGTCATGCGATACGCAGCCCATGGCCAGTACCCGACGCACCGCGCCGCGAGAGCCCGGTCGCCGAACGCACGGTCTCGCCGGATCTCGCGTTTTATCTCGTACAAAAGCGGCTTCTGCCGCTGTTTCTCTTTGGCTGAAAGCTCGGAATAGCAATTCAGCGCGTTATAAGCGCCACGGACAAGATAAGCCTGGGGCACATCGCCTCTGTTTTCCGCGTTGAACGCGCATACGCCGCGCCAGACGCGCACGGCGCTGTAAAAATAATGCTCGTTCCGTTTGCGGGTCATGACGCTCCCGGCGTGGTAGACCCGGGTATAGAGGAATTCGGGCACGTAGCTTACGCGCGAAGCCAAACAGTAGACCTGACAGGCGAAAAGGTAATCCTCAAACACAACGCCCTCCAAAAAGCGGAGGCCGTGTTCGCGGAGGAACGCCGTTCTGTAAAAAAGCTGCCATACGCCTACGTGAAAGTCGCCGTTCTTTACCTTGCGGCGCATCATCTCGGCGCCGGGGGCCGGCAGATACCGTTCCCGGTGGGAATAATTGCGTTCGCTCTTTTCACCGGTATCGGCGTTCAGCGCCCACGCGTCAAAGAAAACAAGATCAGAGCCGTTTTGTTCGGCGTTCTCATACAACAGCCGGAGAAGCTCCGGCTCGATGTGATCGTCGCTGTCAAGAAAATACAGATAGGTCCCCTTCGCGAGGGACAGCCCCGCGTTACGGGCAGAGGAAGCGCCGCCGTTCTCTTTATGCGCGACTCTGACGCGTCCGTCCTTTGCGGCGTAACGTTCGCACATCTCGCCGCTGCCGTCTGTGGAGCCGTCGTCGATCAAAAGGATCTCCGTGTTCGTATAGGTCTGCCCCAGAACGCTTTCCATACACGCGTCGAGAAACGGCGCGGCGTTATATACCGGGATCACGACGCTGATCAGTTCGTTCATCTGAGCCTCCCCTTTGCGGCGATCAGCCATGTTGCCGCAAACCGTTTTGCGTCCGAAACAAAACCGCCGGAATAATGCCGCTTCATCGCCCTGCGAACGGCCGGATCCGGCTCGCGGAATTCGATCACGGGATCCTTCACGGCGAGAGAAAGGTCTACCTCCATAGAGGTCGCGTCCCGGGCTCTGCTGTGAACGCCGGTCTCATCCGCCCCGATGTTCCGGATCAGAGAATAACGCGGGTAAACGGTCAGCATGCCGTTTTTCACAAGGTGCGCGCCGAAACGCACGCTCCAGGAACCGCGGTCAGATCTTGTCTGGCGGTAAAAACGCAAAAAACGGTCCGCCCCATCCGCGTTCATGCGGCGGATGAGAGACGGATCCCGATAAAACGGAAGAATGGCGGAAGCGGACCAATCCACCCCCTGCCAGCGGTCTCGCCAGGTTGCCCACGCGCAGGAGCAGGACCGGTAACAGGTAAAGAGATCCGCCTGATACCCTGCGGGAATATCAATGGCCGGCGTATACCCCGCTACCGCGCCGACGCGCCGGTCGGCTTCAAAACAGGCGAGCGCTTTGTTCATAAAGGAAAGAAAATA
>CADBOC010000471.1 GCA_902796175.1 Oscillospiraceae bacterium
AACGCCGCGCGCAGCGCCCGATTTCGTCTTTCATCTTTCGTCTTTTATAACTTTTTTGCGGAGGTTCTACCTCCGCAAATCCGGATTTAACGCGCCGAAAGCGCGTCGGGCGCTTACGGTTCTTCGACGCGACCGCCGAAAACGTCGGCGAAGATCCCGCAGAGATCCGGATCGGTGATCGCAAATACGACTCGGCGGAACCGGCCTTTGTAGGGCGCTTCGTCAAGCGCCTGCCGGAACAGCTCGGCGATGTGGCGCGGCGGGTTGTGAAACGCGCCGCAGCCCATCGCCCCGAGCACGAGATCCGTCACGCCGTGTTCGGCGGCGATGTTCAGAACAGTGCGGATTTTGTTCAGCGCGGCCTTCTCCAATTCGGGCGGCAGGCGTTGTTCCCCGTTTACCGTTACGGTCTTCGGGTGGTTGAGGGCGGGCACCGCGATAAAGTTCGTCTGCCAGGGCTCGTCCAGCAGGGGATATCCCTCAAGCTCCCTGCCGCGGAAGACGGTGACGCCTTCGCTCCATACGCCCCCGAAGTTCCGGTCGAGGGGGTATTGCTGCTTTGCCTGCGGCAGGTCGTAGTCGTTTGCGTACGCGGCGTACGGGTAGAGGGACGCGTAGTAATTGCTGCGCAGGAACAGGCTCTCCTCCTGCGCGCCGCTGCCGGTGTACACGCCGCCGCCCGGGTTCTGCCGGTTCGCCAGATTCAGCACCGCCGTTTTGCCGCCGGTCTCCCTCTGCAGCGCGAAAGCGGCCTCCAGACAGTCCCCGGCGAGGAAAGAGATCCCGGTCGTATACGTCGTTTCCGGCGGCGAGATGTGAAGCTCGGTTTCGTAAAGCTTTGTTCTCTCAAGCATTTCATCCGCGTCCCATGGAATGGATACGCTTTTTCCCGTTTGCGAGAGATAGCATCCGTTCTGTACGAATCCGATGTGCGAGCGGTAATAGTCCGCACGCATCCGGTGCTGCGCGCCGCGGTCTCGGGAATCCCATACGGGGTGGAATTATGTCAGCCAGGCGTCAGCGTCCCAACTGAGCGCGGCCGGGGAGTCTGCACAGGAGATCTCCGGTTTTGCAAGCGTTTCGATCAGGGTCTTCAGATACTGCAGCCTGATTGCCGACGGTTTTGATCTGTCCGCTTTTGCCGCTTCATCCGCTGCCAGACTGTAGAACGTCCGGATCCTCTCCGCGGCGCCGTCCGGGTCGTACGGCTCAGGCTTCTTCCAGAGATCCACGTCGTCTCTGTCGTATAAAAAGCCGAACGCTTTATTTACAAAATAGGGTTCCGAGACGTATTGCTTTGCCATGATCCGCAGGTTATCCTTTACCGGCGTGGAGGCGCTGTGCCATTCGCCCCAGCTGTCGATAAAGCCGTTGTTGCAGCGGTATCTGCCGCTTTCGATCGTGATCAGACCTCCCGCGACGGAGACCAGACAGAGGATCGCCGCCGCTTTGTAGGAGGGATCCGTATGAACGTTTGTGAGATCCTTTTTTATAAGCCGAAAGATCCCCCTGAGCGAACGGTCGCGTACATTGTCGGGAAATCCCTGCATGTGCTTGGGCGCGGAGATCTCCGAGCCCTTGAGCAGGTTATCCAGTACGGTCCGCGCCTGTTCTTCGGACATCGTCAGTTTCGGTTTTTCATGGGAAGCGCCGAGCAGCGCCTCGATCAGCAGCTTTTTGAAGGTTTCGTCGTCCATTGTATCCGACCTCCGTTTTTCTTAAGATGCCGCGGCGATTTTTGCGCCCGGTCTTGTGCCGAGTGTAGCATACGGATGCGGAAAACAAAAAAAGGGGGGAAGCCGCCGCGCGGTTTTTTTGAACCGTCGGCGCTTCCCTTTGTATTTTTTTTGTTTATTCCAGCTCGAACGCGCCGGTATACAGGCGGTAATACGTTCCCTGCTGCGCGATCAGGTCTTCGTGCGTGCCGCGCTCGATGATGCGGCCGTGGTCGAGCACCATGATGCAGTCCGCGTCCCGTACGGTGGAAAGGCGGTGCGCGATCACAAAGACCGTTCTGTCCTTCATCAGCGCGTCCATGCCCTGCTGCACCAGCAGCTCGGTTCGCGTGTCGAT
>CADBOC010000472.1 GCA_902796175.1 Oscillospiraceae bacterium
AATCCCTTGTATTATGCGCATCATCTGTATTTGAACGGCAAAGAGATCACGAAACTGACGATCCCGAACGGCGTGACGGGCATCGGGGATTCCGCGTTCAGCGGCTGCACGGGCCTTAAGAGCGTAACGATCCCGAACAGCGTGACGAGCATCGGGAATGAAGTGTTCCGCAATACTGCATGGTATAACGCGCAGCCGAACGGTTTGGTTTACGCCGGAAAGGTTGCGTATAAATACAAAGGCAAGATGCCGGATAACACTTCCGTTTCGCTGAAGGCTGGCACGAAAGGCATCGGGTCTTACGCGTTCAGCGGCTGCACGGGCCTTACGAGCGTAACGATCCCGGACAGCGTGACGAGCATCGGGTTTGACGCGTTCCGCGGCTGCAACGCGCTCACCTCCGTTACCCTGCCGAAAACGCTGACCGCCGTCGGCGCGAACGCGTTCCTGAATTGTTCCAGCCTTGCGAATCTCACGTTTCCCGCCGCCGTGACGCGCGTGGGGAAGGGCGCGCTCGACGGTACGGCGTGGTACGCCTCACAGCCGGACGGGGTAGTCTACGCGGGCAAGATCGCGTACAATTACAAAGGAACCATGCCCGCCGATACCTCCCTCGTGCTGCGGGACGGGACGGTCGCGGTGATGGAATCCGCCTTCGCGGGGCAGGGGAATCTTCTTGGCGTTACGATCCCGAAGAGCGTTACGTTCCTCGGCGCGGAGGCCTTCCGGAGCTGCCCGAACCTGAAAAACGTCTACTATACCGGCACCGCCGCGGATTGGAAAAAGGTAGAGAACAAGGCCGGGATCACGCCGACGGAATTTGTCGTCTTTGAGAAGGGCCTTGTCCTGAACGCCGCCAAAAACACTGTTCTCTCTGCGGACCCGACGTATACCGCGCTTGCCGTTCCGCAGACCGTGACCCGCGTTGCGGATTATGCATTCGCGGGCTGCGACAGGCTCCGTTCGCTCACGGTCCCCGGCAGCGTGATGGGGATCGGCGCGTACGCGTTCAGCGGCTGTAAGGCGCTTGAAACGCTCTCCCTCCCCGCCGACGTGATGCGCGTGGGGGCGTACGCCTTCGAGAACTGCGCGGTGCTCACATCCCTGCGCTGGCCCGCCGGGGCGGCGCAGATCCCGGAGGGCGCGTTCAGCGGCTGCGCTTCGCTTTACAGCGTGCTGGCGCCCGCGGGCGTGACGGCCGTGGGGAAAAACGCCTTCAGCGGCTGCGCCGCGGCGCGGCTGCTCTACGCCGGGAGTCAGGCGCAGTGGCAAAACGTAGAGAACGCCTCCGGTAAGACGCCGGCGTTCTATGACTGCGTGATCTCGGGCGGCGTCGTTTACAACAGGGCGAAGACCGCCGTTTATACGACAGAGACCCTTGGGATCCAAAAAGCGGAGCTGGCAAAGACCGTGACCTCGATCGGCGATTCCGCATTCATGAACTGTAAGGCGCTCGCCGCCGTCTCGTTCCCGGCGGGGCTCAAGACCCTCGGCGCGTCGACGTTCCGGGGCTGCGAGGCGCTGACCGCCGCCGCGATCCCTGCGGGCGTGACCGCGATCCCGGGCTCCGCCTTCCTCGGCTGCGGAAAGCTTTCGTCGCTTTCTCTCCCCGCCGGGCTGATCTCCGTCGGCGGCGAGGCCTTCAGCGGCTGCCGTTCCCTGAAAAAGCTTTCGCTCCCCGCCGGGCTGAAAACGATCGGCTCCGCCGCGTTCCGGGACTGCGCGGGGCTTACCTCCCTAACGCTGCCGGATCCCGTTGAAGCGGTGGGGGCGAACGCCTTCGCCGGCTGCGCGGGCGTGACCTCGCTCTCCGTCGGCAGGATCGCCGAAACGGTCTCCTTTGCGGATCTGGTGAATCTGAAAAAGGCGACGGTGCGCGGGGAAGTGAAAACGCTTGCGGATAACGCCTTCAACGGCTGCGGATCCCTTGCGGAGGTCTCGCTGCCCGATACCGTGCAGAAGATCGGTGCGTACGCCTTCCGCGACTGCGTTTCGCTCAGCGAAGCGCCGCTGCCGAAGGAACTGAAAACGGTCGGCGTGTCGGCGTTCCGGGGCTGCGCGGGCTTAACGGAGCTTACGCTGCCCTCCGGCGTTGAGACTGTCGGCGGTTCCGCCTTCTACGGCTGCAAAAACGTGCGCGCGGCCGCGCTGCCGGAGGGGCTTAAGTCCGTCGGCGGGTGGGCGTTCGCCGCTATGCCGAAGCTGACTTCCGTTTCGCTGCCCGCCAGCGTGAAGACCGTGGGCGAAGCCGCGTTCCAAAACGACGCGGCCCTGAAGGGCCTTTCCCTCGGCAAAGGGATATCCGCCCTCGGTACGGACGCCTTTACCGGCTGCCCGCTGGACCGCGTCTATTACGCAGGCACAAAGGCGGATTGGAAAAACGTGCGCAACGACGCCAAAATC
This sequence comes from Oscillospiraceae bacterium, assembly GCA_902796175.1. Taxonomy (GTDB): domain Bacteria; phylum Bacillota; class Clostridia; order Oscillospirales; family Acutalibacteraceae; genus RUG806. The sequence goes on from CADBOC010000472.1 coordinate 2,404, forward strand.
ACGCCTGATTTCTACGACTGCTGCGTGGAGAACGGCGTGGTCTACGACAACGCGAAGACCACGGTGCAGACGGTGCTCAGTACCGATATCCGGGAGGTCTCGCTGCCTCAGACGCTTACCTCCATCTCGGACGAGGCCTTCAAGGGCTGCTCCGAGCTTCGCAAGCTCACCATTCCCGACGGCGTGACGAAGATCGGCTACGACGCGTTCAACGGCTGTACGGCGCTCTCCGCTCTTACCATCGGCAAGGCGGCGGAGCTCGGCCGCTTCAACGACCTGACCGGCCTTGAAACGCTGGTGATCACCGAGGGCGGCAAGGTGGGGCGGTACGCCTTCTCCGGCTGCGGGAAGCTGCGCGCTGTGGTGATGCCGAAATCTGTCGCCTCCGTCGGCTACGCGGCCTTCGACCGCTGCGACCCCGCCCTTAAGATCTACTACGGCGGCTCAAAGGAAGACTGGGCGAAGGTGAAAAACGACGCCAAGGTTACGCCCGCCATGTACGGCTGCGTGATGGAAAACGGCCTCGTGTACAACGGCGCGAAAAACACCGTGCTCGCCGCCTTCGATCCCATGATCCGCTCCGTGCTGATCCCGGAGACCGTTCAGGTCATATCGAAAAACGCTTTCAAAGCCTGCGATCAGCTGAAGGAGGCGCGTTACGTCGGCACAGAGAAGAGCGGGAACGCGCTGAAGATCGCCGCGGGCAACGAGCCGCTCACCGCCGCGAAACGCGTATACGTGGAGCGCCTGACGGACGCGGGCGTGACGCTGAACGTGGAGACCTGTGTTTACAACGGCGGCGAACGGAACCCCGCCGTCACGGTGAAGAACGCCGCGGGCAGAACGCTGACGCGCGGTACGGATTATATCCTGACTGTCCCGGAGGGCAGAACGGACGCGGGGACCTACGAATACGTTGTGACCGGCGTAAATACGTATACCGGCACGGTCAAAAAGATCTTTACCGTCGCCCCGCAGCCCCTGAACGCCGCCCGCGCGGCGCTGGAACCGTATTCCGTGATCTACAACGGCAAAACGCAGACCCCCTCCTATACGCTGAAAAACGCGAACGGCGAGGTGCTGGCGGCGGACGCCGACTTCGGTGTAACGGTCCCCGAGGGGCGCGTGAACGCCGATATCTATACCTATACCTTTACCGGCAGGGGCAACTACACCGGTACCGTGACCAAGACCTTTACGGTGAAGCGGCAGACCCTTTCGGAGCAGAACGTGACGCTCTCGCCCGAAAACCGCACTTTCACCGGCTACGCGCAGGATACGGCCGTCGCCGTGAAGAGCGCGGAGGGCAGAACGCTGACGGCGAACGCCGATTACACGGTCGCTGTCCCCAAAGGCCGGACCGCAGCCGGGACCTATACGTATCAGATCACCGGTAAGGGGAACTATACCGGCGCGGTGAAAAAGACCTATACCGTTACAAAATATACCTTGGCCCGCCGCGACGTGACGCTGGCCCCCGCTTCGGCGGATTACAACGGCGCGGTGCATAAGCCCGAGATCGTGGTGCAGACCGCCGGCGGCTACCTGATGAAGGAGGGCGTTGATTATACCGTCTACGTTCCCGCCGGGCGCGTGCTGCCGGGGACCTATACCTACCGGGTGGAGGGCAAGGGCAGCGTCGCCGGAACGGTGACC
>CADBOC010000473.1 GCA_902796175.1 Oscillospiraceae bacterium
ATGAAGCTGCTGCTGATCTATCCCCCGCAGTGGATCCCGACCAGCCCGTATCTCTCGGTGCCGCTCCTGGCGGGTCAGCTCAAAGCAGCGGGCTTTGAGGCGGATACGCTGGACTTAAACGTCCGCTTTTACAACCGGATCCTGAACAAAGCCCATCTGAAAGACTGTCTCGCCCGCGCAAGGGCGATCTACGAAGCGCTGAAGGCGGAGCTCCCCGCCCGCTGCCCGGACGCGGAGCGGCGCTTCGCCGAATTCCCGCCCGAAACCAAAACGCTGCTGCTCAGGTACCGCAAGCTGGAGGCCTTTCTCTCCCTGAACCGCTCGGAGCTGGAGCGGGCCAGTTTTTTCGCAGGCAACACGGCGCGCTTCGGCGAAACGGATTCGTTTTTGTCCCTCGACGAGATTATTGAGCAGACCGATCGGGCCGTGGAGGTCCTGCGAAGCAAAACGCTGTTCTATGACCCCGAAGCGCTCTTCGACGCGAAGATGATCGTGCAGGAGGCGCTGAAGATCGCGTCTCTCCCCTACGCGCCGAACGAGCTGATCTGGGACAATTACTTCTGCAGCCCCTTTTACCCCATGGACTGGGTCAACGTAGACCGCCTCTGCCGCGACCGGACCTATAACATGTATCTGGACTTTTTTGAAGAGGCGGCGCGCGGGATCGCGAAAAAGGCTTACGATGGCGTGTGCATCTCGGTGCCGGACTTGAGCCAGATCGTCGGCGGCTTTACCCTCGCCCGCATTCTGAAGCGCGTCACGAACGCCCGCGTCTATCTCGGCGGCAATTATATCACGCAGAACAAGCGCGATTTTATGCGCCACCCCGAGCTCTTCGGCGAATACGCCGACGGGCTGATGACCGGCGACGGGGAGCTTTCTGTTTTGAAGCTCGCGGAGCATCTCTGCGGCGCCGCCGCAGAGCATGAGATCTACGGTCTGCTCTATAAAGACGGGGACGGCGAAATAAAATGCGGCCCCGAAGCGCCGAGGCTGAAGATGGAGGAGACCGCTTGGGCGGATTTCGGCGATACGGACCTCTCTCTGTACTATTCACCCGAGATCGTACTGCCGTTTCAGTTCAGCAAGGGCTGCTACTGGGGCAAATGCGCGTTCTGCGATTACTATTACGGCCAGCAGTGCTTCGACATAAAACCGGTGGAACGCGCCTGCGACGAGCTCGAGCATTACCGGGACGCGTACGGCGTCACCCATTTTCTGTTCATCGACGAGGCGATCCCCCCCGCCTATTACGCCCGCTTCGCGGAAGAAGTGCTGCGGCGGGGCCTGAAGATCAGCTTTTACTCCTTCGCCAGACTCGAAAAGGGGTTTACGCCGGAGGTTCTCACACGCATGCATGAGGCGGGCTGCCGCATCCTGATGTGGGGCTACGAATGCGCCGCGCCGCGGCTGCTCAAAATGATGAACAAGGGCATAGACCCCGAAACGCGCCTGCCCATCATGCGCGCGTCGCACGAGGCCGGCATCTGGAACAACGCCCTCTTTATCATCGGCTACCCGACCGAGACGCCGGAGGAGATCGAGGAAACGCTGAACGTGGTAAAACGCAACCGCGATTTCATCAACAGCTGCACGCCCTCGAATTTTTCTCTGAAAAAGAACGCGGTCATCATGGAGGATACCGCCGGCAACGGCGTGATCTCCTACCAACCGAAGGGCGAGCTTTACACCGTGTACGCCGACGAGATCGTCGGTCTGTCGCAGCAGGAGCGGCGCGAAGCCCGGCGGCGGTTCCACCTTGATTTCATCACGGAGAACCGGGCCTGTCTCTGGCCCGTCGTCTACTCCGATTTCGACAATACGCTCTTGTATCTGGAGCGCTACGGCCTCGATTACGTCGCGGGCTACCGCTCCCCCCGGGCGATCTGCCCCATGTTCCGCTGAGCGGAGGAAAGGAGAAGCCATGCGGCAATACGACGCCGTCGTCATCGGCGGCGGGATCGGCGGCCTTGCGGCCGCGGCGACCCTCGCGAAACAGGGGATCAGCACCGCCGTGCTTGAGAAAAACCCCTCCCCCGGCGGGGCGGCGAACAGCTTCATCCGAGGCCGCTTCGAGTTCGAGGTCTCTCTGCATGAGCTCTGCGGCTTCGGTCCCGACGACCGCCCCCTCGGCAGCGCCCGCAAGGTGCTCGACCGGCTCGGGCTTTCGGACCGCGTCGAGTGGGTGCGTCTGCCCGAAGCATATCGTCTGATCACCTTTGACGAGGCCAGTCCCATCGACGCGGTTCTGCCCTTCGGGACCGACGCCTATATAAAAGCCGTGGAGCGAAACGCGCCGGGCAGCGAAAAGGCCGTGGCGAACGTATTCCGCCTCGCGGCGGAGATCCGCGCCGCGCTTTCGGATCTCGGGAAAGCCCGCACGGCGGAGGAGCGAAAAAAAACGCTCCTGTCCCATCCTGACTTTCTGCACATCGCCGCAAAAAGCGTGGATGAGGGCTTTGCCGAGCTCGGCATGCCGAAACGCGCCGCGGACATTCTGAAGGGCTACTGGGCGTATCTCTTCACCGACTGTGAAGAACTCTCCTTTCTGCACTACGTCAATATGCTCAATTCCTATATCGAGCTCGGCAGCGTAGTGCCGAAGCGCAGGAGCCTTGCGCTGACCGGGGCGTTCTGCGACTGCATCCGCGAAAACGGCTCCGACGTATTCACGAACGCCCCCGTGCGCCGCATCCGCGTCGAAAACGGGGCCGTGGCGGGCGTCGAGACCGAAAACGGCTCTTTCTTCCCGACCCGCACGGTGATCTGCGATATTTCCCCCGCCGTCGTTTACGGCAGACTGCTCGCCCCGGAGCAGGTCCCCGCCGCCCTGCGGCGCAAAACCAACGCCCGTGAGCTCTCGGGCAGGGGCTTCTGCGTGTATCTCGGCCTCAGCCGCTCCGCGGAGGAGCTGGGACTGAACCAATACTCCTGGTTCATCTACCCCGATATGGATACCCGGCGGCAGTACCGGGACGCCGGGTCGATCGAAACGAACCGGATCCAGAACACGGTCTGCCAGAACGCGGCGGACCCCGGGGCGTCTCCCCCCGGCACGTCGATCCTCACCATGACGACGCTCTTCTCCTCCGACTGCTGGAGCGAAGCGCCGGAACGGGACTACCACCGCCAAAAGGACGCATTCGCCCGCAGCATGATCGATACCTTTGAACGCGCGACGGGCATCCGGATCTCCCCTTATATCGAAGAGATGGAGGCGGCTTCGCCCCTGACCTTCTCCCGTTACCTCGGCGCGCCGGGCGGCGCGATCTACGGCTACCGCGCCGCCGCGTGGGATTCGATCCTCGCAAGAAAAATGATGGACGGCGCGCCGGAGCTCGGCGGGCTGTATTTCGCCGGCGGCTTCGGCATGAATCTCAACGGCTATTCCTCCGCCATGTCGAGCGGGATGGACGCCGCCGACCGGGCGGTCAAAGGAGGGCGGTTTTCTTGATCTTTCAGCTTGACGAACATACCGTCCGACAGGACGCGGCCGCTTTCGCCGCGCTCTTTCAGAACCGTCCGGCGCGGTTCGACGCCGCGCCGGACGCCCCGGCGCAGGCCGAAAACGGAACGGATCTGCTGCAGAAACGCCTGCGCCCCGGCCCCCGGAGAGCGTTTGTCGTCTCTGCCGAACGCACGGCAAACGGCTTATATATCCTGACGCTCAGAGCTCAGGACGGAGCGGCGCCCGTTTACCGCCCCGGCCAGGCGGCGCGCGTATACTGCCCCGCCGTCTCTTACCCCCTGTTTTTCTTCGGCCGGCCGGAGCCTGAAGCCGGCCTCTTCCGTCTTGCGGTCTCCCCCGATACGCAGGGCGAAGCGCACGCTTTTCTTGCCTCCCTCTCCGTCGGCGACGGGGTCGTGTTCCGCGCGCCCGTCGGGCAGTTTTACTATCTGCCGCCGAGAGACCGGGGCGAACTCGTCTTTCTGACAGACCCCTCCGGCCTTCCGGCCGCCGCCGCCTTTGCCGCGGCGATCCCGGAAAACGGAGACGTTCCCGTCGCGTTCTTTGCCTGCGGCTGCCAAAAGGAGCCGTTCTTCGACGGCCGTTTTCTTGAGGCGGACCCGGCGGCGCTGCCGGAGATCCCCGAACAGGCGCGGCTGTTCATCGCGGGCGGCGCGGCGTTCTGCAAAGCGGCGCGCTCGCGTTACGCGCCCCGCCGGGCGCGGGTCGCGGTAACGGACCCGCCCCGCCGCGGCGCCGCAACGGGCAAAACCTTCCGCTGCGCCGTCGTTACCGCCGAAGGCGAACGGACGATCCCCTGCTCCGCCGACCGCACGCTGCTCGCCGCCTTCGAAGCGGCCGGGATCCCGGTCCCCGCGGGCTGCGCGGAGGGGAACTGCGGATTCTGCCGCTGCGTTCTGCGCTCGGGCAGCGTGACCGAGGCCCCCGACCCGTGCGGCAACCCTCTTGTCAGAACAGCGGACGCCGAACGGCATACCGTTCACAGCTGCCGGGTATTTCCCGATTCGGACCTGACCGTCCTTTTATAAGTTCCGGAAAGGAGACGCGCCGCAAAAAAACGGCGCGCGCACCGAAATGAGACCTCTCTTTCTCACCGTACCGCAGTGGTACCCCATGAATCCCTATCTCGCCCCGGCGATCCTCGTCGCGGAGTGCAAGGCGGCGGGCTTCGACGCCGCCGCCATAGACCTGAACATCGCGTTTTTCAACGATATCCTCACGCGGGAGTCGGTGCTGAAGGCCGAAGCCCGCGCGCGGGCGCTGCTGAAGATCTACGAGCCGACGGTACAAAGCTGCCCGGAGCCGGAAAAACGCTTCGCGTCCCTGCCGCCGGAGCTGAAAACGACGCTGCTGCGCTATAAGACGATCTCGGAGTATTTCGCGGCCCACCCGACGCTGGCGCGGGAGACGGCCGAAAAGGTGGAGGACGCCGTGGCGGTGCTCAAAGACCCCGTCCGCTTCTACGACCCGGAGGCGCACTTCCGCGCCAAGGATACGGTCAACGACGCCCTCGCCGTGCTCTCGCTCCCCTACGCGCCCTCGCGCATCATGATCGATAACTTTATCGCGGACCCCGTGATGAGCTGGAGCTTTGAGGACGTAAAAAGCCAGTGTCTCGACCCCTTCCGCAACATGTTCCTGCCGTATTTTGAGAAAAAGCTGCCGGAGCTCCCGCTCGCGGATTTCGACCTGATCGGCATCTCGGTCGCGGATCTCAGCCAGCTCATCCCGGCGCTGACGCTGGCGCACCTGCTGCGCGAACGCACGGATAAAAAGATCGCCCTCGGCGGCAACTACATTTATAAGATCATCGGCTCGGTCAAGCGGCCCGATTTCTTTGACCTGTACTGCGACTACATCACGGTCGGGGACGGCGAAACGGCGACGGTCGAGCTCTGCGAGTACATAGAGGGCATACGGCCCGTCGAAGCGGTGCATTCCCTCGTCCGGAGAGACGGCGAGAGGATCGTCACCAACGAGACCGCGCCGCTCTTAAAGCTCGATACCCTGCATACGCCGGATTTCTCCGACTTCGATTTTTCACAGTATTTCTCCCCCGAGACGGTCTTTCCCGTGCAGCTCGGCAAGGGCTGCTACTGGAGCCGCTGCACCTTCTGCGATTTTTACACAGGGCAGCAGAAATTCGACATCAAATCCGTGGAGCACGCCGTGAACGAGGTAGCGGAGCTGGTCGAACGGTACGGCGCGAAGCGCTTTATTTTCGTGGACGAGGCCGTGCCCCCCGCCTACTACGACCGCTTCGCGACCGAGCTCAGACGCAGGAACATTCAGATCAGCTTTTACTCCTTCGCCCGCTTTGACAAGGGCTTTACAAGGCCGGTCCTCGAGAACCTCTTCGCCGCCGGCGCGAAATTCTTCTCCTGGGGCTACGAAGCCGCGTCCCCGCGGCTGTTAAAGCTGATGAACAAGGGCATCGAGCCCGACGTGCGCGACCGCATCCTGAGAGACTGCGTGGAGATCGGCATCTGGACGCAGTGCACCTTCCTGCTCGGCTACCCCACCGAGACCCCGGCGGAGCTGCAGCAGACGCTGGACGTGATCGAGGACCGGGCGCTGATCAACTCCTGCACCCCCTCAAACTTCGTGCTGAAAAAGAACGCGATCTTAAAGGACGAGACCGAGGACGTCGGCATCACCGACTTCACCTCCAACGGCGATTTCCACATCTCCTACAGCTACCACGCAAAGACCACCACGATGGAGCTGGTAAAAAAGAACCGCATGGATTTCGAGCGCCGCTTTCTCGCCGCGACCGCCGACTGTCTGTGGTCGCTGGGCTTTACCGATACCGATCACCTGCTGCTCTACTTATCCCGCTACGGCCGCGACTGGGTGCGGGATTACCGGCTGCAATATAAAAAGAAGCAGCCGTGACCGCCGCCGCTTTTCCCATCATTCTTACCGGGAGGTCATCATGAAACAAAAGGTTCTTCTGATCATGCCCTACCACTGCGATCTGATTCACGCGATCTCGCTGCCGCTCGGCATTCTCTCCATCGGCTCCTACCTGAAGCAGCACGGATACGAAGTAAAGATCGTGGATTTCTCCGTCCGCCGCACCTCGGCAAAAAAGGTGTGGGCGTCGTTTCAGCCCGATATCGTGGGGATCTCGTTCCCCTCCGTTAAGGCGATCGACGGCATTCTGCAGATCTCGCGGTTCTTTCGGGATAAACAGGTGCCGATCGTCTGGGGCGGCTCGTTCGTAGACGTAGGCGTACTGCGGCACTTTTTCAACACGGGGCTGGTCGATATCCTCAGCTTCTGCGAAGGGGAGGCGACCTGGCTTGACCTGCTGCAGACCCTTGAACGGGGCGGCGATCTCTCTGAAGTCGAAGGCATCGCCTATCTGAAGGACGGCGAGATCGTCACAACCCCCCCGAGACCCTTTCTGGACCCCGCCGAGCTGCCGCGGCTGGATTTCGGGCTGCTGCAGGGCCTGCCCGAATACTACCACTATCTCTACGGCTGTTCCCACGTCGTATACGTCTATCTGTCTAAGGGCTGCCCCGCGCACTGCACCTTCTGCGTCAACACGCTGTGTCACCGCAACCAGCGCCGCCGCCGACCGCTCCCGGATTTCATCTCCGAGATCACGGAGCTTGTGACAAAGTACGACGCGAACGGCTTCTACTTCTGCGATGAGCTCGCCTTCGCGAACGACCGGGAGCTTTATGAGATCTGCGACGCCTTCGAACAGACGGGGCTGCCGTTCAACTGGGGCTTTCAGACCCGCATCGGCTGCCTGAGCGAAGAGGCGCTCAAGCGGGCGTACGACGCGGGCTGCCGCTGGATCGATTACGGCGTTGAGAGCGGCAGCAAACGGATATTGAAGGAAGTGAAGAAGGGCATCCCCTACGACCGCATCGAACCGGATTTTGAAGCGTGCAGCAAAGCGGGGCTTATCTCCATCGCAAACTTTATCATCGGCTTTCCCGGGGAAACGGAGGAGGATATCAAAGCCTCGATCGCCCTCGCGAAGCGGCTGAAATCGACGCAGAACACCTTCGCGCGGTACATCTTCGGCGAAAACACCCCCGCGGGCAAAAAGCTGATGGAGGAGACGAACGATTACCCGGTCTTTCATAAGCTGACCGATTACAAATCCATGGATTTCTTCAAAAACAAACAGCACCTGTCGCATATCCCGCAAAAGGAGCTGGACGTGATCCAGGCGTATTTCCTGATGACCGCGATCTTCCGCAAGGATTATTCTGATAGCCGCAGCTACGACCTCTTCATAAAATCCGTTCTGACGGTGCTCAGACGCCTGCCGCGCATGGACTTTGTCTGCGCAGTAAAAGCGCTGTATGAGATCAGCAGCGACTTTCTTCGGATGGCCTGCGACCTCGCCTTTCACCCGGGCATCCGAAAAAAATACGACCTGCAATAAGGCGCAAAAACAGGGACCGCCGAACGTACCCGCGCTCAGCGATCCCTCTTTTTTTGTAAATGCGGCGGCTTACGCCCCGGCTTCCTCCCCCGCGATGATACGGCCCATGAGCACGCCCATGACGGAGGCCATCATCAGGCCTCTGGTCCAGCCCGAGGAATCGCCGAGGCAGTGCAGGCCCTTCACGCTGGTGGTAAGGCGTTCGTCCATCTTGATGCGGTTGGAATAGAATTTGAGCTCCGGCGAATACAGCAGCGTCTCATAGGCGGCGAAGCCCGGCACCACCTGATCCATCGCCTGAATAAAGTTGATGATGTTGATCATGGCGCGGTAGGGCATGGCGGCGGTGATATCGCCCGCTACGGCGTCCGGCAGGGTGGGCTTCAGGTTGCTGCGCATCAGTTCGTCCTGCCAGGTGCGTTTGCCGTCCAGAATATCGCCGAAGCGCTGCACTAAAATGTGTCCGTTTGCCAGCATGTTGGTCAGCTCGCCCACCTTCTGGGCGTACTCGATGGGCTGGTTGAAG
>CADBOC010000474.1 GCA_902796175.1 Oscillospiraceae bacterium
CGACATAACAGCCCGCTTTCCCGCAGACCTTTTTGATGAAACGGTCTATCTGCCCTTTGAGGGGCATTCCCTTCCCGTACCTGCCCGGTATGACGAATACCTATCGGCAGTCTACGGAGATTACATGACGCCTCCCCCGCCCGAGAAACGGACCGGCGGCGACCACACGGTCATAGAGGTCGATTTCGGCGAAAAGCCGGGAAAGGAAACAGAATGACGGAGAAAAAACCGCGCGTCGGCTTTACCACCGGCGTTTTCGATCTGATGCACATCGGTCACCTGAACCTGCTGGAGCGCTGCAGGGAACGCTGCGATTACCTGATTGTCGCGATCTGCGACGACGAATATCTGAGAAAATACAAACACAGAGAACCGGTCTTCCCCGAAGACGACAGAATGCGCCTGATCGGCGCGCTGAAGTGTGTGGATCAAGTCGTTCAGATCAACACGGCCGAAACGGAAGACAAGATGCTCTGCGTTGAGAGATTTCACTTTGACGTGCTCTTTGCCGGCGACGACTGGGAGGGCAGCGAACGCTTTCGCATCACGGCGGAGCAGTTCGCGCCCCTCGGGATCGACATCGTGTTTCTGCCCTACACCAAAGAGATCAGCACCACACAGATCCGCCGGCGCATCAAAGCGGAGAACCTGTGAAAGAAAAACCGGAGCACCCCCGCCTTAAGCGGCGGCGGCGCTCCGGTTTTTTTACGTCGCGGGCGCTTAGCCGAGAAGCCCCGCGATCTGGGTCATAAAGGTGGTGAGCAGCAGAATGCGCCTGTTGCCGGCGCCGGCCTTCAGCAGGTCAGCGGGCACGGAGGCGGAGACCGTGTCGAAGTACATGCCCTCGGTCAGGTTCCACGAGGAGGAGTGGGTCTCGGTGTAGATCAGCTTGCCGCCGTCCATGCATACGACGAAGTGGCCGCCGTCGGCGAGATCGAAATGGTAGAGCCGGCAGTTTCTGTCGTTTACGACCGCCTCGGTGATGTAATCGGCGTCGAGCAGAGAGGGCAGATCGCCGAAATCAAGAGAGCCCTCGGGGATCAGGTCCTCTGTGGTAAGGCCGAGCAGATCCATCATTTCCTTATCCATCTTGTAATAGGTCTTTTTGGAGGGAAGGATCATGTAGATGTCTTTGCCGATGACCTGTACCGCCATCTGCGCGCCCTCGAATTCAGAGAGCATATACACCGTGTCGCCGCTCAGCGCGATCTCCATCGCCTGACGGGTGGAGCCGTCAAACATCTGGCCTTTGATGTAGAAGGTCTTGCCGCGGTAAACGTCGTACTCGTTGTTCGCCGGGATCTCAAGGCCCAGGATGCGGATCCGTTCGATCTTTTTCGCGCCGCAGACCGCGCAGGTATATTCCCTTCTGCCGGCGGCGGTGGAGGTGGGCTCCAGCGTGACGACGCCCTCATCCCATACGTGCGCGTTCGGGTTCCCCGGGATCGCTTCCGTCTTTGTCTCGCCGCAGACCGTGCAGGTAAAGGTCTTTACGCCGTCGGCACAGGTGGCGGGCGTCGTTACCTCGCCGTCGTTCCAGACGTGCTCATGCTCCGCGGGGTCGGCAGGCTTGAGCGTTTCAAGCCCGACCGCCGCGCGCAGCACAAGCCGCGCGTCTGCGGAGGAAACGCCGGCCTCGCCGTCGACGTCGATCAGCGCCTCCACGTCGGGGGATACCGTTTCAAGCCCGACCGCCGCGCGCAGCGTGATGCGGGCGTCGGCGGCGGTCACTTCGCCGTCCCCGTCCGCGTCGCCGAGCACCGCCGCGGCGGCCCCGAGCATCAGCAGAAGCGTGAGCGACAGCGAGAGCAGGATCGCAAACATGCTTTTTTTCATTCTGAAATACCTCTTTCCTGAATTTCTATTGCACAGGGGCTTTCCCTGTTCAAAACGTTTCGCACGCCTATTCCTCTTCCGATGCGGCGTTGGTCTGCCGCACGTAAGCGTAGACCGGCTCAAGCCGCTCTTTTGTGAGCGGATAGCCGAAGCGGTACAGCAGGAAGATCAGCGTATAGGTGACGGCCGGGATCAGCGTGCAGATCTTTAAGATGCCTTCGCTCACGCCCGGCACAAAGCCGAGATTCGCCATTTTATCCGTATACCCCGCTTTGCCCAGCAGCGTCAGGCCGCCGTAGTCGGCGGCGGTCTGCCCGAGCTTGCGGCAGAAGGTGTATACCGCGTAGATGGCGCTTTCGCTCTTTTCGTGGGTGATATACTCCTGATAGTCGATCACGTCCGCAACCACCGCCCAGTTCGTGATGGAGACGAAGGAGTAGCCGAAGCCGATGACGAAGAGCAGCGCAAGAAAGATCCACGGCTGGTCGGGGCGGGGCCTGATCAGATAAGTCGCGATCGCGGCCGCGGCGGAGAACATGGAGCCGAAGCCCGAGAGCTCCTTTTTGCCGAATCGCTTTACGAGCTTCGGCGTTACCGGGATCATGACCGCCATCGGCAGATACTGCGCGATCGTGCCGACGACGGAAAGCCCGGTGTTCGTAAAGTAGTTCTTGTACAGGTACTGGTTGAGCGAGCTGAACTGGAGCTGCCCGCTGATCAGGATCCCCGTGATCGCCAGCACGATGAACGGCCGGCTTTTGAACATGGCGGCGTAGGTCTTTTTGATATCGACCTTCGGATCCGCCTCCGACTTCACGCGCTCGCGGGTCGTTTTGTAGCAGGCAAGGTAAAAGACGACCGAGAGCGCCGCCATCACGACGGCGAAAAGGAACATCCCTTTGGCGTTCACGACGTCCACGCGGGCGCCGGCGGCGTCGGTCTGTTTGGTATAGATCACCATCGGCGCCAGCAGCAGGGGCGCCGCGCCGCCGATGCCGCCCCCGATGGAGCGGAAGGTGGAGAGCAGCGTGCGCCCCTCGGGGTCGTCTGTGATCACGGAGGCCAGCGACCCGAAGGGCACGTTCATACCCGTATACAGCATGCCGAAAGCGATGTAGGTGACGTAGCCGAAAAGCAGCAGCAGCCCTGTATTCGACGTGAACCGTCCGACGTTGAAAAAGCAGAGCAGCTCGCTGAGCCCCAGCGGCAGCGCGACCCACTTTAAGTAAGGGCGGAACTTGCCGTCCTTTGACGGCGGCCGCTTCGCGACGATCGCGCCCCACAGGGGGTCGTTCACCGCGTCCCAGAGCCGCGTGAACAGAAACAGGTTCGCCACGCGCTCCGCGCTGAGCTTCAATACGTCCGTAAAAAAGAGCTTGAGATACGAGGAAACATAGGTCAGAACAAAAAGGTTGCCGGCGTCGCCCAGCATATACCCCATGCCCTCTTTGATCCCGATCTGATTCGGATGCGCCGGGGTAAAGGTCTCGGATATATTCTCCATATGGATCTCTCCTGTCCGTCTTCGGTACGCTTATTTCGCGTTTTTCTTCGCGGCGATCCCGGCGATCACAACAACGGCGTAGACCGCGAGCAGCGCCAGAAGGATCTCATACGCAAAGCTGAGTTTCAGCTGATCCACCGAAACGGCACTGCCAAGCATATCCGTGAACAGCCCGCCGAGCCCCCCGGAGGAACCGGCGCCCGCGCCGCCGAGAACGGATCTCAGGCCGATCATCCCCGAAAGCAGGGGCTTTGCGAACCGCGTAAAGGTGAAGTTCATCAGCAGAGCGGAAACGAAACCGCCGCCTGCCGCCGCGAGCGGGATCCACGGGCGGCGCTTTGTGAGATACGGCAAAACAGCGAGCGCCAGCGTGATGAGAACGGTCAGGCAGAAAAAGACGAGAAAGGCGTAGAGCCACGGCCGGTTCGTAAAAATTTTGCCCAGCTCGCTGTTCGGGTCGGTAAGAGCTTCGAGCAGCGTTTTCAGGAGCTTGTTCTGCTCTTCGGTGCGGCTTGTGTGCATACGGATCATATCAAAGACGCTCGAATACTCCCTGATCCCGAGATCGAGATTCATGGGCAGCGTCATTTTGAACCGCAAAAGCGGAAGGAAAAAGAGCGCGGGCAGGATCGCGATCGCCGAAAGGGAGGACAATACCTTGTAAACGGTTTTCATATCCCGTCTCCTTATTTCTTATATGAGGAATTCAGCTTGACCGTGCGGTTGAACACCGGCTTTTCCGGCGCGGTATCGGGATCGGCGCAGAAGTATCCGTCGCGGATGAACTGGAAGGCGTCTCCCGGCTTCGCAGAGCACAGCGCCGGCTCCACCAGCGCGTTTTCGATCACGGTGAGAGATTCCGGCGAGATCGCGGCGGCGAAGTCGGCGTCCGACAGCGCGGCGGGGTCC
>CADBOC010000475.1 GCA_902796175.1 Oscillospiraceae bacterium
CATGGCGGCGTTTGAACAGAGAAGTTGTTTGCTGCGCAGCGGACGTGGGCGTCCGCGCTACGGTGCAAAGGGAAAGCTCCGCGTTCTGCGGAACGTCTCTACAACTCCGGAATTTGCCCCGCCGCCATCTGCAGGCCGTTCCCCAAGCCGCACGGTGGTCCCTCCCTCCGTAGGGCACGTCGTCCCCGACGTGCCCTGCGAACGAAGGCGGCGTTCGCAGCGTACCGGAGAAGCCGCCGCGCGTGGCGGCGTTTGAACGGAGAAGACGTTTGCGGCGCAGCGGACGCTCGGAACAGCGTGCAGATCCAGGCCGCGAGCGAGGAGGCTGCGGGGAAGATCGCCGGCAGCTTCAGCAGCCGGCTTTTGATGTTGAAGCCGTATGATCTGCCGGTCAGCGTTTGCCGGCCGTTTTTTTTCTGTATCCGCAGTCGCAGTACGGCCCGCCGGAGGCAAGGGTGTATTCCCGCGCAAAGTCCGAAACGCCGCCGGCCTCAGCCATCGCATAGTCAAGCCTGCACATTGCGGGCGCAAGGTCGAACAGGCCCAGCTCCCGCATCAGCGCGCAGATGCCGCATTTTGTGAAGCGCGCCTCATATCCGCCGCCGTCGGGGTAGGGCAGAAATTCCATGTTCCACGAATAGGGATTTCTGTCCGCCGCCCGCAGCGCGGCGGTCTCCTTCATCGTCTGTACGTCCTTCTCCGAAAACTTCCGTCTGCCGCTCATCCGGCAGAACCGTTTGGTGGGGGCGGTCATCATCGCTTCTCTGTAAAAAACGGTCAGCTCTTCCGCCCCGGGGCGGCGCGGCATGCACAGCACAAACGCCGAAAGCATGGCGCAGCTGACGATGTTCATCTGAAAGCGGTCGGCTTTTTCAAAGTCGGGGATCCTTTGCAGGATCCCGCGGTATTTCTTCTTTGCCGCCGCCGTGACCGACCGGGCCTCCCGCTCCGAATAGCCCAAAACGCTTACGAGGCGGTCCCGGAACGATCTTTTGTATAAGATCCACATGCCAAGGGGCATCCCAGCGTATTTCATAGCTTCGCTCCTCTCATTTCACGCATCTGAACCAGGCAATGGAGCCGTCCGTATGCAGCTGGGCCGTGCGGTAGATTTGCGTGAGCCGCCGCCGCAGCTCCTCCTCCGTCTGAAAGGGCGGCGTGAACCAGCCCTTTTTCGCGAGTACGCATTTCACGAGCAGGTCGGTGATCTTCGACTTGCCCCGGATGTAAAAGCAGCCGATAAAGGCGCCGCCGGGTTTCAGCACGCGCGCGGTCTCGGAAAAGGCCTTTTCTTTGTCGGGGAAGGCGTGAAAGCCGTTCATGCTGAAAACAATGTCGAACGCGCCGTCCGCAAACGGCAGCGCGCCGACGTCCCCCTGCACAAAGGAGATATGCCGGCAGCCGGAAAGCCGCGCTCTGGCTTCGGCGAGCATATCCCGGCTGTGATCGAGGCAGGTGATCGAAGCGTTATTGAGCCCGCGCCACGCTTGCGCGGTGAACACGGCGGTGCCGACGGGCACGTCGAGCAGCGCCCCGCCGAAATCCGCCGGAATGCAGGAGAGCACGCTGCGGGCGATCTCCCGGTCGTCGGTCCCGCTCCAGAAGAGCCGGATGTAGAGTCTTGAAAAAAAGCTCCCCTGCGTCAGAACGTCGTCGTAAATGTTTTTTGAGGCTTTGTACGCCTGCTGTATTTTATCCTTCAAAACGGTCCTTCCTTTCTACTTTCCGCTCTCCGGGCGCGTCCTTCTGCCGGCGCCCGCGCCTTACCCCGTAAAGTCCATGCGGATGATCCGCATTTTCATAAAGCCGTCCGCGAGCCGGGCGAGCAGGCGGAACGGGCCGGGTACGCTCGGGTCCTTCAGGTCGTTGTAGCCGAGCATATAACCCCGGAACGAGACGGCGGCGTTCGTCATCCACGGCAGAATATCCTTCTCCACGTCGTCCACGCTGAAGAAATCGGCGACGGAGGTGACGCCCGCGTCTTTGACCCAGGTTTTCAGCATGATCTTTACGGCGCGTTTTCCCGCCGCGTCAAACACGAGTCTGCCGCCCGGAAAGCGCTTCGCCATGGCGGTGAAAAGCGTCTGAATATTCTCTTTTTTGAAATAATAGAAGACCCCCGCGGCCAGGAAGCAGACGCCGTTTTCGGCGTCGACGGCGTTGAACCACGTCAGATCGTTGAGGTCCGCCGCAAGGTTTTTCACGCGTCCGCCGGCCGGCAGAAGCCGGTCCCGCACGGCGATCACGTCCGGCAGATCTACGTTCACGATCCCGCAAAGGCCGTTGTCGCAGTTCTCGGCGGTCTGGTCCAGCCCGCAGCCGAGGTTCACAAGGGTCGCCCGCGGGTGGGCTTTGAGATATTCCTTTGCCTCAGCCGTCAGATCGTTCTCGCGCATCGCCACCTCCAGCGCGCCGAAGCGGTGGGCGAGGCTCTTCGATTTTGCCTCCAGCGGCGAAAAATCGTAGTCGATGCGCCCGATCAGCTCCACGGCCCTCTCATCCCGGAACAGGGCGGGGAACTGCTCCGTGCAGAGCTTGCGTCCGTACAGCGGTATGACCAGCGTTTCCTGCACCGTGTTTTTTTCAATGTGCGTTTTTTCCATCGGTACCTTCCTTTTCATCGGGAATTCTTCC
>CADBOC010000476.1 GCA_902796175.1 Oscillospiraceae bacterium
CGGTGAGGAGCCTGCCCGTTTCGGCGCTTACGGCAAACGATTCCACCGGCTCGCCGGGGCTGTCGTACCGCGTTTTTACGTAATGGATATACCCGTCGGCGTCCGGCTCCCAGACCGTGGAGTAGACGTACCGCGCGCCGTTTTCGATCTGCTCGCGCGTGCCGATCCAGTTTGGGTACCGCGAAAGCTCCGTTCTGTCGGTCAGGATATTCTCTACGTCTGTCGATACGCCGACCTGCGACAGATACGTGCGGTCCACGTCGCCCCAGCGCTCCACCGCCGCCGTTCTGCCGATGCTTTTCAGATAGTCTTCGGCCTGCCGGACGCACTGCCGCCAGAGCGCGTCGGCGTCTTTTTCGCTGCCGTTCAGGACCCTGTTCCGGTATTTTTTCGGGAACAGCCGGTTTACGGAATCCCCAAAGCGGCCGCCGTCCTCCGTGTATTCAACCGCTTGAAGCCGGTAACCGGTATCTGTTTTCCGGAATGTGAGCGCCGCCGCCGCGCCGCAGCCCTGCACGTTCACGAAGCAGCCGTTTTCAAACCCGAAGCATGTGATCTGCGTCAGCACCCAGGCGCAAACGGCACCGGCTTTTTCCTCCTTCCCGAGCAGAACGTGTCCCTCCGCAACGAATTCCCCAAGGGTATACCGGTGCGCGTGATCCGCCAGCAGCGCTTCATGGATCGCGCGCTCCAGATCATCCTCCGCGGCCGTAACGGATACGTTCGATACCTTCAGCGCGTCTAAGGCGCACAGCTTTTTCAGGGCGTTCGCAGCCGGGTCAAAGCGGAAAACCTCGGAAAACGAGCCGCCTTGATCCGCGTACCGCACGGCGACGAAGTACGGTTCGTTTTCCCCGTCAGCCTCAAAGATCTGCATGGACAAAATCTCATGCGCCGAGACCGCCGCAACCGCATAAAACGACGCCGCGCGTTCCTCTGTGACCGCCGCGGGCTGTCTCGCCGTATCGAACAGCTCCGTTTTCAATACCCGCGTCTGCGTTTTTCCGTTTTCCCGGCCGAAGCCGAAACAGTCCGCCGGCGCGAACAGGCCGCCGTAGGCGCCCCATCCGCCGCTCGGTTTTTCTCTCGCCGTGCCGTCGGAGAACACGTCGAACGTTTTTGTTCCGCTCCCGTCCTCGCCCATGGCGATCACCTCCACGCCGACGGCGTACGGCGCGGGATCGGAAGGCGGCTCTGTTCCCGCTTCGGCCGCGTACGCGTCCAGCACCCGCAGGCCCTTCGCGGCGCACAGCTCTTCCAGCGCTTTTTCCGCGGGATCAAAGCGGAACACCTCCGTAGAAAAGCCGCCGTCCGCGTTGTAT
This sequence comes from Oscillospiraceae bacterium, assembly GCA_902796175.1. GTDB lineage: Bacteria > Bacillota > Clostridia > Oscillospirales > Acutalibacteraceae > RUG806. The sequence continues at coordinate 1,323 of CADBOC010000476.1, forward strand.
TCCACCGCGACAAAGGTCCGCCCGTCGTCCGCCGGCATTTCAAAGATCTCCATCTTTCGGATCTCATGCTTCGCGGCGGCCGCTGCGGCGTAAAAGACCGCCTCCCGTTCTTCGGTCACGGGCGCGGGCGCGCCGTCGGGATGGCTGAGCTCCGTTTTCAGCACGTAAGCGCCGGCTTCTCCGTTTTCTTCCCGGGATCCAAAGCAGTCGGCTGCCGCAGTCAATCCGCCGTAGCCGCCGCCAGGCGCGTCCGGCTTCCGCCGCAGCGTACCGTCGGAGAGGATCGTATAATAACAGAGCTCCCCTTTTTCGTTCTCCGCAAGCAATTCCACACCGATGGGCTTGCCCGTTTTCGGCACGGTGAGCAGACATGCGGCGGCGACCGTCCCGGCCAGCACGGCGGCGGCGACGATCCACAACGCCGGTTTCCGATACGAAAGCGCCTGTCTGACGCGCGTCTTAACGCCCGCCTCGCCGAACGCGAGCGGCGAGAACGCCGCGCTTCGTTTTGCTTTGCCGCAGAAAAGCAGCGTTTCGGCGTAGGCGGCGCGCCGCGCGGGATCGTATTCCCGGATCACGCGTTCATCGCAGGCAAGCTCCAGATCCCGGTTGAACAGAACATAGCCCAGCCAAAGAACGGGATTGAACCAGTATACGCTGACAAGGAAAAAAGCCAGCGGCTTGAACAGGTGATCGCCCCGCCGGAGGTGCGCCCGTTCGTGCGCGAGCACGTACTCCCTCCCCGCCTCCGGCAGCTTTCCCGGCAGATAGACGCGCGGACGCAGAAAGCCCAGCAAAAAGGGCGCGTCTATCTCGTCGTTCAGAAAAACGTCGTCCGAGAGCGGCAGCGAGGCGGCCGTTTTGCGGCGCAAAAGCAGATAGCTGACGACGGCCCGGCTCCAC